>NZ_JAAEDV010000008.1:0-132572 GCF_013345045.1 Gilliamella sp. ESL0250
CTTCAGCTTCTTTTAAAATAGATACAATCTGATGTTCGGTCATTTTTTTCATAATTAAATCCCCTTTACTTTTATCATAGAGAATTTTCTACTTTTTTGCTGTACTATTTTAGGGGATAGTTACAAAACTCGTCTGATGCGTCTATTTGATAAATTTAAGACATAGGATTGCTAGTGTCTAAAATGATAATGCATTACGGTTTACCTTTCAATTAACATTATGTTTTATCTATATTTTTATATACATTTACTTATTAAATAAGTTAGCTTTTGAAACTGGTGAAAGTATAACCGTTTTAAAAAGCTTAGCTAGTTTTTTGGGGGGATTTTTAGTAAAATTAATTAGGCGTGACTTTGATTAAGTTTTATGAAAAAATTTAAAAGATTGAAATATTTAATTTTTATTAAAAAACAAATAAAATCAATGATCTATCTGAATATTTTTGATGATTTAGGGCCTGGGTGGCGATGTTTAGCTATAATTTGAGTGGTTGGGTTTCGGGCGTTGTCATTGTTGTGATTTATTCCACTAAAAGCTCAAAATATCTAAAAGCTAACCGAACCACAAGTTATAAAAATATAAAATAAAAAGAGGGAGGAAGCCCTCCTTTTTTATGCACCAGCTCTATAATTAGGTGGCTCTTTGGTAATTAGTACATCATGTACATGGCTTTCCTTCATTCCTGCACCTGTAATACGATAGAATTTGGACTTAGTTCTTAATTCATCAATTGTTGCACAGCCGGTCAATCCCATACAAGATCTTAATCCACCCATTTGTTGGTGAACTATCTCTTTCAATGGCCCTTTATAGGCAATGCGCCCTTCTATGCCTTCGGGCACAAGCTTGTCGGCAGCGTTGTCAGTTTGGAAGTAGCGATCAGAAGATCCTTTTGCCATTGCACCAAGCGATCCCATTCCACGATATGATTTATACGCTCTACCTTGGAATAGTTCAATTTCGCCTGGGGCTTCTTCGGTGCCGGCAAACATTGATCCAACCATCACACAAGAAGCACCTGCTGAGATGGCTTTAGCAATATCGCCTGAATAGCGAATGCCACCATCTGCAATAACAGGGATATTGTGTTTTTGTGCCACTTCAACAGCGTTCATAATAGCACTAATTTGCGGTACACCAACGCCAGTAACAATGCGTGTTGTGCAAATTGAGCCAGGACCAATCCCCACTTTAACAGCGCTAACGCCTGCATCAATAAGTGCTTTAGCACCTTCACTAGTGGCTACATTACCGCCAATTATTTGTAAATCAGGATAAGCCTTTCTTGCTTGGCGAATACGTTCAAGCACACCTTCTGAATGACCGTGTGATGAATCAATTAATAATACATCAACACCAGCTTCAACTAATGCAGCAATGCGTTCTTCGTTCCCTGCTGCTGCGCCAACAGCGGCACCCACGCGCAAGCGTCCTTTATCGTCTTTACAAGCGTTAGGCTTTTGTTCCGCTTTATTGTAATCTTTAACCGTGATCATGCCTTTTAGGTGGAATCGAGCATCAACGACGAGGACTTTTTCAACACGATGTTCATGCATTTTTTGCAGTACGATTTCACGTTGTTCGCCTTCATTTACAGTCACTAAACGTTCTTTTGGTGTCATCACAGCTGTAACAGGTAAAGATAAGTCGGTTGCAAATCGGACATCGCGTGCGGTAATAATACCAACTAGTTCTTGAGTTTCAGTCACAACTGGAAAACCAGCAAAGCCATACTCTTTAGCTAGATCGGTAACTTGCTGTATGGTTGCGGTTGGTAAGACTGATACCGGATTTTGCACTATACCACTTTCGTGTTTTTTAACGCGCCTTACATGATTGGCTTGGTTTTCAATTGACATATTTTTGTGGATAAAACCAATGCCCCCCTCTTGCGCTAGTGCAATTGCTAATTCAGATTCGGTCACTGTATCCATTGCGGCTGACAACATTGGAATATTCAATTTAATTGTTTGAGTAAGTTGAGTACTAATATCAGCTGTATTAGGTAATACAGTTGAGTGAGCTGGGACTAATAACACGTCGTCAAACGTGAGAGCTTCTTTAACTATACGAGACATGACAATATTCACCACTGGTTGGATTGTTGATAAAATATTGCCGAGGAATTCTACTTACTTTTAACTCAAAAGGCTAGTGGAATTTCTTTTTTATTGGAATAAAAAGAAAGTAAAAAATCAAATGAATTCGGATTAAATAAAGATAAGCTGAGAATACCTCATCAATTGAATAAGCACTGATGAGGCAAAGTAGTAAATTATTATATTTTTATTAGATAAACATATTAATAGCTAAGCATCCTACTAATCCACAAACTGAAATCACTGTTTCTAATAGTGACCATGATTTCATGGTTTCAGTAATACTTAAGTTGAAGTATTCTTTAAACAACCAAAAGCCAGGATCATTAACGTGTGAAAACACAACACTACCAGCACCTGTTGCAATCACCATAAGTTCAGGGCTTACACCTGTTGAAGCAATTAAAGGGAACACTATGCCACCTGCTGTCAATGCTGCAACAGTTGCAGAACCAAGCGCTAAACGCAATAATGCAGCAATTAACCACGCCATGACAATCGGCGATACATTCGACGAATGCATCATCTGTTCAATGTAAACCTTGACACCACTATCGACAAGCACTTGCTTAAATGCTCCACCACCACCAATAATTAATAGCATCATAGAAATAATTTTGATTGAATCAACCAAAGTTGAATTAACTTCAGCCATGGAACGACCGCGTAAAATCCCAAAGGTAAATACTGCAACTAACACTGAAATTAAAGTTGCAATGACCGGATCACCCAAAAATTCCACATAAGGAAATACTACATGTCCTTTATCTAAAGTCATATCGCAAACTGCACGAATCGACATTAAAATAACAGGAATTAAGGCAGTAAAGACACTCACCGCAAAACTTGGCATTTGATCATCAGTGAATTTTTTAGAGTTATATAAACCCTCTTCAATTGGATGGTTAATTACACGAATAAACGGTAGTCTTGCTAATACTGGTCCAGCTAAAATCACCGTTGGAATAGCGATGATTGTACCGTAGAGTAAAGTTCGCCCCATATCAGCTTGAAAAATTTCAGCAATTGCGGTTGGACCAGGATGCGGGGGTAAAAAACCATGGGTCACCGATAAAGCTGCTGCCATTGGAATACCAATATATAATGGCGATATTCGTAACGTGGCTGCAATGGTTAAGACTAATGGCAATAAAAGAACAAAGCCAACTTCATAAAAAAGTGCAAAGCCAACAATAAAACCAGTCAGTGTGACTGCCCATTGAATTTTTTTATCACCAAATGTTTCAATTAGCGTTGTTGCGATGCGTTGCGCCCCACCACAATCGGCCAGTAGTTTACCTAACATTGCCCCAAACCCCATAATTAAGGCCAAACTACCAAGCGTGCCACCAACCCCATTTTTAATTGACTTGACTACATCCATTACTGGCATACCTTCCATTACACCCACACTGAGTGCAACTAGAATCAAAGCAATGAAGCCATTGACTCGAAGGGGTAACATTAAAATAAGTAGCAACGCTACACCAATAGCAATTATTATTAACGGCATAAATAGTTCCTCTAAAATAAAATAATCCGTGTTATCGGTAACATGTCAAATTATAGAGGATTTTTTAAAAAATACAGTGAAAAATATCCAAATTGAGAATTAGATCACATTTTTAAAACTAATCTGCTTTTTGTGCCGTGATGATATAATTAACATCAACATTGGTTCCTAATTTGAATTCATTTTTAAATAAATGATATTCCATACCAATAATGTCTTTAACATTCAATCGAGCAAGTTCAATCCAGCTCATTAATTCTGACGGGCGAATAAAGCGATTAAAGTCGTGTGTGCCTTTAGGCACTAATCGTGCAATATATTCTGCCCCATAAATCAACAATAACTTGGCTTTATGATTACGATTGATGGTTGATAAAAACAGTTTACCGCCGGGTTTAAGTAATCTTTCGCAGGCTTGAATGATTGAAAATGGATCTGGCACATGCTCTAACAATTCCATACACGTTATGACATCATATTGCGCAGGATTTTGCTCGGCATGTTGCTCAACTGTCTGTTTTTTATAGTTAATTGATAAATTACTTTTCGCTGCATGGAGTTTTGCCACTGCTAATGATTCATCAGCAAGATCTATGGCTGTCACATTCGCACCAAGCTTCGTTAAACTTTCTGATAAAATGCCACCACCGCATCCCACATCTAATATCGCTTTTTGATCTAATAGCCCACACTGTTGTTGCACATAATTCACACGCAATGGATTGATAATATGCAAAGGTTTACATTTTCCATTAGGATCCCACCACTGATCAGCTAATTGCGAAAATTTATTTATTTCATTAAAATCAATGTTTTGCGACATGGCGATTTTTCCATAACCTAAATTGTAAACTAAATTGATAAGCAATCATTTTAAGCCATCACCACTATCAATAAAAGGGGAAAATATAAATTTATCTATACACAAATAATGAATAGGTAGTCAAAAATTTAATTCAAAACATTATAAAATTTAACAGCTAACTTGCTATTTATATTTATAGTTTTAATGATTCCTTGTTTCCATACGCATTTCATGGCATGATTTAGAGCTTTATTCATCTAATAAAAAATTTTAGGCATTTGCTTACACTAAAATTAAACAATTAAGAGTCAAGGAAAAATATTCATGAGTACAGGAACTATGAAAAAAAGCCACTCTCAGTGGAGCTCGCGCATGGGGTTTATGCTTGCCGCAGCTGGTTCTGCTGTTGGGTTAGGTAACATTTGGAAATTCCCATATATGGCAGGTGAAATGGGCGGTTCAGCGTTTGTGCTTACCTATTTGCTATTTATGTTTGTGATTGGTCTACCAATTTTAGTTTTAGAATGGTTAATTGGCCGTCGTGGGCAAAAAAATCCAATTCATACAATGGAAGATGTGGCTATTTCAGAAGGTCGTTCTAAATCATGGCATTGGGTTGGTATTATCGGTGTAGTGGGTTCTTTTTTAATCTTATCATTTTATAGTGTTATTGGTGGTTGGGCGACAGATTACATTGTTTTATCCGCTCAAGGTACTTTCGAAGGTGCTCATGGTGAAGTTACAGGTCAAATTTTTGATAACTTTCTTGGTAACGTAAACCATTTATTAACTTGGCACACCGTATTTATGTTTGCCACTGCATCTATCGTTGCAATGGGCGTGGGCGCTGGTTTAGAGCGAGCCTGCAAAATTATGATGCCAGGTTTAGGGGTATTGCTATTAGTATTAGTTGGATATGCAGCTTATGTGAGTGGTCCATCTTTTGGTAAAGCGTTTAGTTTTTTATTTACACCTGACTGGTCTGCCATTAATGGTACCGCTATGTTAGCAGCGTTAGGTCATGCGTTCTTTAGTCTATCTTTAGGTATGGGTATTATGATGGCATATGGTTCGTACCTTGGAAAAGATGTTAATCTACTATCTACTGCGCGCACTGTGGTCATCTTAGATGTCATTGTAGCAATGCTATCTGGTATGGCTATATTTCCTCTTGTGTTCGCCAATGGTTTACAACCTGGTGAAGGTCCTGGTCTTATTTTTGTTACTTTACCTATTGCCTTTGGTAATATGGCTGGTGGCACTGTTTTAGGTGTTTTATTCTTTATATTCCTAACTTTTGCGGCGTTGACATCTTCAATTTCATTACTTGAACCAACTGTCGAGTTATTAGAAGAAAAAACGCCATTGGGTAGAAAATCAGCAACGATTTTAAGTAGTTTAGTTATTTGGGCTTTAGGTATTGCTTGTTTATTAGCATTTAATGAATGGGCTGATGTCAAACTATTTGGTAAAAATATTTTTGATTTACTTGATTACCTGACCAGTAAAATCATGTTACCACTTACAGGATTAGGCACTGTGGTATTTGGTGCTTGGATGATGAATCAAAAACGCATCCGCGAAGAATTAAATTTAAATGATTTCTGGTTTAGCGTTTGGAGCGTGCTAACTCGTTACATTGTTCCTGTTGCGGTTATCATAATTTTGATTTATGGATTTTTATAAAAGCCATTACAAATTTAGTGTTCAGTTAAAAGCCTTGACCCATCAAGGCTTTATCCTTTTTTTAATGTTATATAACAAAAAACAATCAAACAATAAATAAATTTGTTAACTCCTATTGAAATCTGCTTTTTTAATCCCATATAGCAATACATCAATAAATCAAACCATTAAGTTAATTTTATTCAGTTAATGCTAACAGGCAATGCTCCATTATTTGATGAGCAAAATGCTAAGAGTTTGTTAATAACAAATTCATTTTACAGTTAGGATTAATTGAAATGACTAAATATAATAGAGGAACTAGTCAATGAGTAAGCAAGGCACTGAAACTCGTGGATTTCAATCCGAAGTTAAACAAATTCTGCATTTAATGATTCACTCTTTATATTCAAATAAAGAGATTTTTTTAAGAGAGCTTATTTCTAACGCATCTGATGCGGCCGATAAACTTCGTTTTAAAGCACTTGAAAATCCAGATCTATATGCTGGCGATGGTGAACTTGGTGTGCGTATTTCAACCAATAAAGAAGCTGGTACTTTAACGATTGCTGATAATGGTATTGGTATGACTCGTGATGAAGTGATTGAAAACTTAGGTACTATTGCTAAATCCGGCACTAAAGCGTTTTTAGAGTCTATTGGTAGTGATCAGGCTAAAGATAGTCAATTAATTGGTCAGTTTGGCGTAGGTTTTTATTCTGCTTTTATTGTTGCCGATAAAGTTACTGTTAGAACACGCGCAGCCACAGCAAAAGCTGACGAAGCGGTTATGTGGGAATCAGCAGGTGAAGGTGAATATACAATATCTGACGATAATAAAGAAACTCGTGGTACCGAAATCACTTTACACTTAAAAGAAGACGAAAAAGAGTTTTTAGACGATTGGCGTTTGCGTTCTATTATTAGCAAATATTCTGATCACATTTCACTCCCTGTTGAAGTGCAAACCACTGACGAAGAAAGCAAAGAAGTTAAATGGGAAAAAGTCAACAAAGCCCAAGCACTATGGACGCGTAGTAAATCTGAAGTGACCAACGATGAATATAAAGAATTTTATAAGCATATTTCGCACGACTTTGCCGATCCATTAAGTTGGAGCCACAACCGTGTCGAAGGTAAACAAGAATATACTAGTTTACTTTATATCCCATCAAAAGCGCCTTGGGATATGTGGAATCGCGATAATAAACATGGTTTAAAATTGTATGTACAACGTGTATTTATTATGGATGATGCAGAACAATTTATGCCAAACTATTTACGTTTTGTTAAAGGTTTAATTGATTCCAATGATCTACCATTAAATGTATCGCGCGAAATTTTACAAGATAACAAAATCACCCAAAACTTGCGTAATGCATGTACTAAGCGTGTGTTACAAATGCTTGAAAAACTTGCCAAAGACGATAAAGAACAGTATCAACAATTCTGGAGTGAGTTTGGTTTAGTACTAAAAGAAGGTACTGGCGAAGACTTTGCCAACCGTGAAGCAATTGCTAAATTACTTCGTTTTGCGTCAACTCACACCGATAGTGATGCACAAACTGTTTCGTTAGATGATTACATTAGCCGTATGCAAGAAGGTCAAGAAAAGATCTACTATATTACCGCTGATAGCTATGGTGCAGCTAAAAATAGTCCTCATCTTGAGCTATTCCGTAAGAAAGGCATTGAAGTATTATTGTTGTCCGATCGTATTGATGAGTGGATGATGAGCAACTTAACTGAGTTTGATGGCAAACAGTTCCAATCTATTAGCAAATCAGACGAATCAATCGAAAAGCTTGCCGATCAAAACAGTGAAGAGCAAAAACAAGTTGAAAAAGAACTTGAACCATTTATTGAACGAGTCAAAACCGCTTTGGGCGATAAGGTGAAAGACGTTAAATTAACTCATCGGTTAACTGATACACCAGCAATTGTCACCACAGCCGCTGATGAAATGAGTACACAAATGGCTAAATTGTTTGCAGCAGCAGGTCAGAAAGCGCCGGAAATCAAATACACGTTTGAAATCAATCCAGATCATAAACTGGTTAAACGTATTGCCGATACGCAAGATGAAAGCGCATTTAACGATTGGGTTGAACTATTGCTTGATCAGGCTTTGCTTGCTGAAAAAGGTTCGCTTAGCGATCCAAGTAAATTTATTCAAACCATGAATAAATTATTAGCGCAATAGTAAAATAATATCCACTAACCACAGCCCTGATAGGTTAATACTATCGGGGCTTTTTTATACTAACAAAAAAGGTCAACTATATTTTTTCAAATAGTATGATGTTTATCACATTTTTTTATTTTTTTGCTTCCGATTTTTTTCTAGCGATTCATAATGGGTAGATATAAAGAATTGATCAAACTCAATGAAAATTTATAAAATATTAAATAACAATGTTATTGTTACCCTTGATGCGAAAGGCGATGAATTAATTGTCACCGGTCGTGGAATTGGCTTTAAAAAGCATAAGGGTGATTTAATCGATACGAGTCTTATAGAAAAGCAGTTTTCTTTGGATAATAAAGAAACATACCCAAAATTTGAAGAATTGCTTTCAAAGATTCCCTTTGAAGTATTAACCACATCCGAAGTTATTATTAATCATGCCAAACAATGTATAGATGGTAAATTACAAGACAGCATTTATATTTCACTGACTGATCATATCCATTTTGCCATTGAGCGTCATAAACAAGGGTTTGACATTCCAAATGGATTTTTGTGGGAGATCAAAAAATTTTACCTTAAAGAGTTTCAGATCGGTTTATATGCTTTAACCATAATAAAAGAGCGATTATCCATTGAATTACCTGAAGACGAAGCCGGTTTTATTACTTTTCATATCGTCAATGCACAATTAAATGACACGATGCCCAATATCGTCAATATGACTAAAATTATGCGTGAAATTCTCAATATTGTGAAATATTATTTTAACTTTGAATATGACGAAAACAGCCTGTCTTATCAGCGTTTTGTTACTCATTTAAAATTTTTTGCTCACCGTATTCTAAGTCACAGCAAACAAACACAACAAGATAACTCCTTGTATGAATTAGTTCGGCAAAAATATGAACTCGCCTATCTTTGTACTAAACAGATAGATTTACATTTAATACAACAATATCAACATCCCCTTTCTGATGACGAAAGCCTATATTTAACGATTCATATTCAAAAACTACGCACTGAACTTAAATAGCATAATGTGAAGTAAATCACACTTTAGCCATTATTATTGTATAAATCTTAACTAGTTTTAAAATTTGTGTTAGTCTAAACTAATCATTAATTGGATTGTTATTGCAAAGTTAACACGGCTTACTTTGCAAGCAAAACCTAGATCCCAAAAACATCTTGGGATCTAGGTTTTTTGTTATAAAAATAAGGATAAAGTATGAAAAACAAAGAGCTTGCCGAATCAATCATTCAGCATGTTGGAGGAAAGGACAATGTTATCAGCTTAGTGCATTGTGCTACTCGCTTAAGATTTGTATTAAAAGATGATAGCAAAGCTGATGCAGATACATTAAAAAAACAAGTTGGTGTGATTACTGTTGTACAAAGTGGAGGACAATTTCAGGTCGTTATCGGTAATAATGTTGCAGACGTATTTAGTGATATTATGCAATTAACCAACCTTAATGAAAATGCTAGCTTGGAGTCTAAATCGGACAAAAAATTAGGTGTTCTATCTAAATTGATTGATTTAGTTTCTGGTATTTTTATTCCTGCTCTAGCTATTCTTGTTGCAGGGGGAATTTTAAAAGGCTTGGTATCTTTGTTACAAATACTTGATATTATTGCTCCTGAAACATCAACTTATAACTTCCTATTTGCCATTGCTGATGCACCTTTTTATTACCTCCCTATCATCTTGGGTTTTTCTGCCGTGAAAAAATTTGGTGGCAATCCTTATGTAGGTATGGCACTGGGTGGTGCTTTAGTTCACCCCAATATAGTCGGTATGATGAAAGGAACTCTAGAATTACAAACCGAATTTTTCTCTATTCCAATTAATCTTATTCCCTATGCTTCATCAGTATTCCCGATTATTTTGGCGAGCTGGTTCTATTCAGTATTAGAACGAAACTTTAATAAAATATTGCATGATTCGTTTAAAAAATTTATTTCTCCATTGCTTGGGGTCTTAATTACAGTACCTTTAACTTTTGCGGTTATTGGTCCTATTGTATCTATTTTAAGTGATGGAGTTGCCTCGGGCATTATCTATATCTATCAACTTAATTCCGTTATTGCTTCAATGATTTTAGCCGCTGTTTGGCAAATCATGGTGATCTTTGGTGTTCATTGGGGATTAGTGCCATTTGCCATGAATAACATAGCGCTTTATCAAGAAGATTTTATGTTGCCAATTCTGTTCCCTGCTGTCTTTGCTCAAACTGGTGCTGCATTAGCTGTGATGTTACGATCTAAAGATAAACAATTTAAAGGTTTAGCTAGTTCTTCGGTATTGTCTGGCATTTTTGGCGTAACTGAGCCTGCAATCTACGGGGTTAATTTACCATTAAAAAGACCATTTGTGATTGGTTGTTTATCTGCTGCTATTGGCGGTGCTATTGTCGGTTATTATCACACCGTAACCTATTCATTTGGCTTTATTAGTATATTTGCATTTTTACAATTAATCCCACCAGAAGGGATAGATGCAAGATTTTATGCTGTTGTCGTTGCTTCAATTCTTTCATTTACCATTGCGACATTAGCTACTTACTTTTTTGGTATGCCTAAAGATAAATCTCAAACTAATGAAAGCGATACTTCATCATCGAATAATATTACTAATGAAAACATTGATAACCCGAATAATACTACGATTTACAGCCCAATGTCAGGAAAAGTCATTGCGTTAAGTGAGGTTAAAGACCCAACATTTGCTAGTGAGTTAATGGGTAAAGGTATCGCAATCATCCCAACAGTTGGGCAAGCTGTAGCGCCTGATAATGGTGAGGTCGTGTCACTATTTAGAACCAAGCATGCTATCGGTTTTCAAACTGATGGCGGTGCTGAAATATTGATCCACATAGGCATTGATACCGTTAAACTAGACGGTCAATATTTCGAGGCTCATATCGAAGCTGGTAGCAAAGTAAAAAAAGGCGATCTATTAGTTAGCTTTGACATTGACGCTATTAAGCAAGCTGGTTTTGAAGTGACCACTCCAATTATCATTACTAACAGTGATAGTTATCAAGATATACAATGTCTCGTTGAAGATAATAATATTCAAAGTGGAGAGGCTTTATTAGCGTTATCCCAAAATAAGGAGTAAAACATGTCAACAAAATTTCCTAATGATTTTCTTTGGGGCGGTGCCATTGCTGCCAATCAAGTTGAAGGTGCTTACCGTACAGATGGTAAAGGTTTATCCACATCAGATTGCACACCAAATGGTTTATTTGGTGACATCATTGATCGAAATGAAAGCAATATTACAAGCATAAAAGACAATGCCATTGATTTTTACCATCGCTATCCAGAAGATATAGCTCTATTTGCTGAAATGGGTTTTACCTGTTTACGTACATCAATTGCTTGGACACGTATATTCCCAAATGGAGATGAAGAACAACCTAATGAAGCTGGGCTAGCCTTTTATGACAAATTATTTGACGAAATGGCAACACACAACATCACACCATTAGTCACTTTATCGCATTATGAGATGCCCTATTATCTTGTTACTCAATATGGCGGTTGGGGCAATCGCAAAGTGATCGAATGTTTTACTCGTTATGCTAAAACCGTTTTTGCACGTTATAAAGATAAAGTTAAATATTGGTTAACTTTCAATGAAATCAATATGTCATTGCATGAACCGTTTACGGGTGTAGGCTTGGATAGAAACAGCACCAAACAACAAATTTACCAAGCTATCCATCATCAATTAGTTGCCAGTAGCCGAGCGGTTAAACTTTGTCATCAAATGATCCCTGATGCCAAAATTGGCAATATGCTATTAGGTGCAGTGGCTTACCCGCTTACCCCAAAACCCGAAGATGTTTGGGCAACTCATCAAGAAAATCATGGTTGGTTATTTTTTGGTGATGTGCAAGTTCGTGGTCATTATCCAACTTATATGAATCGCTTTTTTAAAGAAAATAATATTAAACTTGAGATCACCGAACAAGATAAACAAGATCTAAAAGAAACCGTCGATTTTGTTTCATTTAGTTATTACATGAGCTGTTGTGCAACATCCGATGTGTCTAAAAAAACCAAAGGTAATATTTTAGATATGGTGCCTAATCCTTATCTTAAAGCATCCGAATGGGGGTGGCAGATCGATCCAACAGGGATTCGTTATCTCCTTAATTTACTTTATGAACGTTATCAAAAACCACTATTTATTGTCGAAAATGGCTTGGGTGCCAAAGATAAATTAGAAGCAGACAACACTATCAATGATGATTATCGAATTAATTATATGAATGATCATTTAGTGCAAATTCGTGAAGCCATTAACGATGGAGTTGAAGTCATGGGCTATACCAGTTGGGGGCCAATAGACCTTATTAGCGCATCAAAAGCCGAAGTGACTAAACGTTATGGCTTTATCTATGTTGATTTAAATCAAGATGGCACAGGTACGTTAAATCGGTATAAAAAGAAAAGTTTTTATTGGTATCAGTCCGTGATTTCATCGAAAGGTGAAAATTTAAAAGAATAAAATGATTTAAGGGGATTATCGTGATTAATCCCCTATTATTTATCCAAAGGATAGCGCATGAAAAAACCAACAACAAAACTTTTATTAACCAACAGTTTTATTATTGTAACTTTACTGACAAGTTGCGCACAACATCCATCTATAGCAACAGATAATAATATTGATGATGACGTCACAATCTATTTTGCCCGTCATGGAAAAACTCTATTTAATACTTATGATTTAGTACAAGGCTGGGCCGACACACCATTGACGGATCAAGGCATTAAACTTGCTCGCTACCTTGGTGAAGGATTTAAAAACATACAATTTGATGCTTATTATACAAGTGATGCAGGACGACAACGTGAAACAATGCAAATGCTTCTTGAACAAAAAGGAGTTAAAGATTATAAAATTCGTGAACTTAAAGGTTTACGTGAAGTTTTTTTTGGTGGTTTTGAAGGTAGACCAAATACTAAAATGGTCTATTCAAGTATGAAACTATCTGGATACAACTCTGTTGATGCCTTTTATAAAGGGTATCAAGCCGGCAATCTTCCTATAGATGTGATGATAGATTCAATTGCAAAAACAGATCCAAGACACCAAGCCGAAAATTACCAACAGGTTAAAACAAGAACACAAGCAGCGTTACAAACTATAGTACAAAACGCACATAACAACCATGAAAAAACAATTCTTGCTATTTCTTCAGGAATGTCAATGCAGGCTATGATTTCAGATTTAACTGACAATAAAGATAAAAATAAACCACTAGCAAATGCAACTGTCATCAAAATTATTTATAAAAATGGTCAATATACTGTAAGTGAAATTGGCAATATGGAATATGTTAATAAAGGTAAAGCGGCACTAAATCAGCAAAAAATGAAACTAACCGAATAATTATTAATTTCATAATGGCATTAACTTAATAAAAACTTAACTTTAAATTATTGGATTGTTACTGTTTGTTACAGGCAAAACCTAAATGTTAATTAGAGAGTTGTTCTCTGATTTAGTATTTAGGTTTTTTTTTAATATAAAAAACGATTAGGAAAAATAACAATGAAAATAAAATATCTCGCAATGATGCTGCTGGGGATATCAAGCTCTTTGGCATCGGCAAATGAAATAACCAATAATTCAGTCTTAGATGACCTATTTTTTAAAAATTCTAAGTTTGAATTTTCTACTCGTAATCATTGGAAGTATTTAAAAGAAAATGCATCCCAGCCCAAAGAAGTACACAGTGCATGGGGACAAGTCTTTACTTTTGATTTAAAGTCAGGCTATTTATTCAACACTATTGGCTTTGATATCACCTACGACAATGTCATAAAATTAGGCGCTAGTGATTATTTTGCAACACGTAATTTACTTTACAATGATGGTAAAAGCTACAACAAACATCATGCGCATGGCTTTAATAAAATTACTCAACGTTATGCAAAAATTAAATTAGGTAATGATGTCATTAATTTCAATGGTAAAGCGGGTTGGCATAGTTTGAAAGATTTTGGTGTAATAAGTTCATCAAAACATCTTACGCGAAATAGTTATTTGGGTTATAGTGGTATTCTAAAATATGATAATGTCTACTTTTCATTAGCCTATATCGATAGTACTCTCCCTCGAGAATCTGCTAAAAAATTACATTTTTTAACAGCCGATCGTAAAAAAGTCATTGATAATATTTCAACTGCTGAAATCGCTTATAAAGATAAAGAGCTTACGGTGGATTATTCTTATGGGGTTGCAAAAGATTATTTAAGACGCCATGTGATTGAATTATCATATAAACCAATGCAAAAATTAATTTTAGGCGGACAATTTTATGGTAGTTATGCGCTTGATAATTATAATGCCATGAAACAAAACAAAAAAGAGTTTGAAGATCATGCCTGGCATTATGCAACTGATGTCGAATGGAAAGAAGATGACTGGAGTGTTAAAGTTGGTTTAGCTTACACGGATGCCAACAAACACAACGCTATCGGGTATTATAATCGACATTTAGGTAAAAATACCCGTGCTCGTTTTAATGGTTTAGCTGCTGCGGGTGCAGACTATTTACGAGATGGCGAGCTGGTGCTAACCACAGTAATGAGCTATGATTTTGTTAAAGATAATAGTACAGGTCTCTATATGAATTATGGCCAATTTAACTACAAACACAATAAATTAAAAAATGGCGAAATAAACCTTTTTGATATATGGAAACCAACTAGCGGTGTGTTTAAAAATCTCTCTATTTTATCAAAAGTTGGTTATGGCTGGTCTTATAAAACAGTAAGTGCTTCAGATCTTACTCCAAAACTTAGACACGGAAAATACCAACGCTCACCTACACTTTCGGCAGAAACCATTATAGATTATCGATTTAATTTATTATAAATGAGGACAACAAAATGAAAAAAATAACTATATTAATCAGTGCATTAACTATTTTAATATTAAGCATATCACAAGCTTTTGCTGATGATACTTACCTATATGTGACTCGACATGGCAAAACCATGTTTAATAACGTACATCGTGCTCAAGGCTGGTCTGATACGCCACTAACCAAACCAGGGGTTGAAGTAGCCGAGCAGCTAGGACGCGGTCTAAAAGATGTTAAATTTATTTCGGCTTATTCTAGTGATTTAGGTCGAGCACGACAAACTGCCCGCATTGTTTTAGAAACTAAAGGTGACAAAGTTCAAATTAATGAAATGGAAGGATTGCGTGAAACCTGTTTTGGTGATTATGAAGGTGATCTTGATCCTAATATGTGGAATCCTGCTGCAAAATATTTAGGTTATGAATCTGATAAAGATCTAATGGATGACATGGCTAAAGGTAAAGTTACCCTAAAAAAAATGATGAATGCTATTGCCGCAGTTGAAAAATCAGGCGAAGCCGAAGACTACAATAAAGTAAAAACGCGTATGCAAGCATCATTAAAAACCATTGCGGAATCAGCCAAAGCGCAAGGTGGAGGTAATGTTTTAGTGGTATCTCATGGCATGGCAATTATGGCTATGGTTGAAGAATGGCTAGATACACCAATCACAACAGGATTAGGCAATGCCAGTGTCACTAAAATTCGCTATACCGACGATGGTAAATTTATTGTCGAAAGCCTTGGCGATATGAGCTACGTTGAAAAAGGCAAAAATCAAGCTAAATAACCTTGAAATATATGGCTCGCTAATGAGCCATTTGCCATTTAAGGATAATATTAATCAATAAATTTGTAGTATTTATCACCCTAAACAAGCATAATTTGACATCATTTTTATTAAACATAACTAAAAGGTCAACATGTTTTATTTATGCAATTATTCGTCTCAAATAGGATTAATTACCCTAGCCAGCCAGCAAAATAAGTTAGTCGGAGCTTGGATTGAAGGAGAAAAATATTTTGGTCATATACTCAACACACAAACCGAAGAAAAACCTAATTTACCCATTTTTAACTCAACAAAAAAATGGCTTGATGATTATTTTTTAGGAAAGAAACCGGATCTATCTCAACTCGAACTTGCACCAAATGGCACACCTTTTCGACACCTAGTATGGGAAATTTTATGTGAGATTCCATATGGCAAGGTCACAACTTATGGCGATATCGCGAAACAGATCGCGCTTAAAACAAACAAAGCCAGCATGTCTAGTCAAGCTGTAGGCGGTGCGGTTGGACATAATCCCATATCAATCATTATTCCTTGCCACCGTGTTATTGGCACAAAGGGTAATTTAACTGGTTATGCGGGTGGAATAGATAAAAAGATTGCCTTGCTCAAACTTGAAGGTATAGATACGTCTCAATTTATGATTCCAACCAAAGGAACAGCACTTTAGAATGCAAAAGGCTTGATACACAGCTATGCATTAATGCTAAACAAGCTATAAAAGACAAACAGAAATTTTAGGTTTAAATATTTTTTAAATTTTTTTGTTTATTGATTCTAATCTTGGGTAAAGCAACTATTAGGAGGTAGGATTGGGCTATTTTCCAGATAAAGCTTTAATCATTATCTATAAACAATGAATTATTGTGCATTAACAATTGCTTGTTTTTATACTAGAATATTACAATTAATATGCTAGGCTTAAGTTTTTTACCCCTTTTCAATCTATATAAAATAAGTTACAACATCACATTCAAATAAGAAATTTAAAACAATGAAAACAATACTATTTGCTTTGCTTCTAATACTCTCCTTTCCTGTACTGAGTTTTACTTACGCTTACAAAGGTCATATTGAGGATAAAGAAATAACGTTATATTTGAGCACAGTAAAAGCTTTTTGGGTCGATAAAGATGATCACAAACAAATACAACATGTTTTATCCTATGATTGTCTGCTAATGGACTCATGCGATGAAGTTAGCCAGCAAACCAGTTTAAAACTTTATGATGATAAAGATATTTATTTTGATAACAATGATAATCGCCCAAAAATGAAAAACTCAATTAGTTATTTCAAATTTAATCATAGTGGGCAAACACTATTTAATCAGACATTAATTGGTTATTGGTTTGATGGTAAAAAAAATCAACAATACCCAGTAAAATTGCAAAAACAATTTGAAATAAGTGATGAAGCTGATGATGAATTTGATCGCCTTGAATTATTACAGGCAGATTCATTAGATAAACTCTACTTTACTGCGGTATTATCAAAACAGAAAAAAGAAAAAGTTAAACTGGTTGGTATTAATGTTTATGCCAAAAGTAACCACCAATTATTGCAAAAAATACAGAATTTGAATTATAGCTACAACCAATTTAACAGTATTTATCTAGAAGATATCAATTTTGACGGAAAACTTGATTTAGCCATTAAGAAATATGCTTCAAGTGCCAGAATAGGAGCAAATTATGACTACTATATCAATGACAAAGGAAAATTTATTGCCACAAACTTGTGGGGGAGCGATATCTATTTTAACCCAAAAGACAAATCGGCCACAGGTCAAAAAAATTGTTATGATTATAATGAAAAACAGCAAAGAGTCTTGACTACAATACAAAGCATTTATCATTACCAAAAATACAAATATATCAATATAAAAAATAGTTGTCAGTTTAAAAACATGGATACTCAAGAATACAGAAAATGTAATGACAATGAATATAACGCTTGTTTGTTAAACCGAAATAATATTATTCGAGAAAACCCGCATGTGATTGGTGAAGATAATATATTGTATAAAAATATGGTATGGTACAAAGGTAAATTCATTGATGGCGTTGTAGATGATGAATAATTATGATGCGGTTTTAGCTAGCGATAGTCTTATATAATCGTTATTTAGTATAATAATATAGTTAGTTAAGTGTAAGAAAACAGCAGGTTATTTACATTTCATGATTAAAATAATCCTCTAAAAACTCATAAAGCCTTTTACTAGAAATCGCTTTATTCGGTTTAACCGTTATAGGAATTACTCTCGTTATTTACAATAATTCAAGAAATGGCACTGTAATGAATATACATAACGCCGTATCCCAGACAAGAGATATGGTGCCCATTCATAATGAAAAATAACCGTCACTGATTTGACTAAATGTTTTATAGTTAGCCGTCCAACCAGATATAATACTAAATGATCTCATGAGGCTAAATAGCATGACTACCATTGTATATAAAACACGAAACAAACAGCATAATTTTTTGTGAGGTGAGTGCTCAATATGAGCATTTACCCAATTTAGATTATATTTTGTAAAAAATATTCAGGATTCTATACCGTTTGGTAATTAATTAAGACTTCGCCGACTTTCATTTATTAAAATGTGTGCACACCATTGTATGAACTAAAATTTCACTAAACCAGCCGCCCACAAATGAATGGGTGATCCGAAAGCGTGATTCGTACTTTAATAGAGAAAGAACATAATCAGCAAATAGTAACAATTTAAAAGATAAAAACAAAAGCTTGAGCGATTTACAACCAATCGCCTTATGAGTTTTTTAGAAGATTATTTTAATTATAAAGTGTAAACAACCCGATGTTTTTCTGTACATTAAGCTAGAAACCACCATAATTAAATAACGTGATAATTATCGGCATAATCAGTGTCAATAAAAAGCCTTGAGCAATAGCTGCCGGCACAATGGCTATCCCCCCACCTTTTTGTAGCATCGGTAGCGTAAAATCCATTGATGTTGCACCACATAGTCCTAATGTTGTTAATTGATAACGCTTAATCAATGTAGGAATTAAAATAATCGCACACAATTCTCGTAATATATCATTTAAAAACGTAGCACTACCAATAACAGGTCCATGCGCTTCTGTCATTAAAATACCCGATAATGAATACCATCCAAAGCCAGATGACATGGCAAGACCAACGCGAACAGGCAAGTTTAAAATAAACGAGGCAACAATCCCGCCCAATAAAACGCTCATCACAACCAATATGGATGTGGTCATCCCAACTTTATTGAGTAAAATTTGTTTAATAGAAATATTATTACTGCGTAATTGAATTCCGACTAAAAATAATAAAAAAACCAGTACAATTTGAGTAACATTTTCAGCATATTGCCAAATAAATAATGGCAATAACCCACAAATAAACCCAACAATTAATGCAATACACACACGTAATGATTCAAGGATCATCTTAAAATGTGACGTATAAATTTGATTTACATTATCATTTTTGGAGGTAGAAAAAAAATCCAGCATCATTAAAACAACAAAATTCCCGCCAAACGTGCAAATAAAAAGAACAATTGCATAATATAAAATAACTTGCAAATTAGTGGCTAAATTATCTAAATGTGCCAGTTCAGCTCCCATAATGAACAAAATAAGGTAAATCATCCAACTCAAAGTTAGATTAATTTTGGACATCCAGCAGTTGTTTTTAATTTTAATTAAATAGCCTAAACCCAACGGTACTAGCGCAATAAGAATACCAAAATACATATTTTATTCCTTAACTATTCCTTGCTTTTATTGTTAAATTATGGGGTCAATTATATGTTTTAATATATTACCACTTATCATTATAATGATGCTAAAGTTTGCTCAATATTAAGTTGAAGCTGATCCAATAACGCATAACGATTACGATATTCTGAGCGTTTTTTACTGGCAATTTCTTCAATTGATTTTCGATTAATTTGATTTGGTAGTATAAATAAACCATTAGTATCTTGTTTTCCATCAAGGGTAAACCAAAAATCGTCATAATCAGACAAAATGCGTTCTTGACGGCTGTTATAGCGCCAATTGTTATAGATATGAGTTTTGTTACCAACAGCGACAATTTGCGTTAATTGATAGTAACGCGCAACGGTTAATGCGGCTTCAACTGCAACACGTTTAGGAAATAGCCCATAGCAGGCTTTAGTTGCTTTTTGTACACGAGTACGTGCGTCATCGTGTCCTGTGCCTTGTAATCCAGCAATAAAGAGTGTTGGTTTGCCTTGATATTCAACAATTGAAAACGTTAATGTGGTTAAATCAATCCCATCACTATCATAAAAATAAAGACTTACCTCACCTTCTCTGGCAAATTTGTTACGAGCTTGAACGGCAATTTGGATATTCGTTTCATTTTTAGCAATAACATTCGCCAAGACAAAAGGCGAAACTGGATTATAAAAGGCTTTAGTTACGCTATCGGGTTGTTTTGCTAAAAAGTCATAATGATAGGCTAAAGCGTCATAGCGTGCTTTTTGGCTTAAGCAAGATGCCAAATAAGGTCGTTGTAATTTACAGGGTAAATTAGTTTGGCATGAAAAATAATAGCCCAGTAGTGGATACTGTCTTAATTTATCAAGCCATTTTAAAGTAATTGGGCTTAAGAACAATGTCCTTAAAAAAAACTTATAACGATAGGTCGGGTTAAGCCATAATTCGTTTAGCGGTAATTTACCGGTATAGAGCCAGTTAAAGAGTTGCCATTTGCTTTTTGGCTGAGACATATTCGTAATATTATTCATAAGTAGAACTTTAAATCGAGTTAGTTATTTTAACAATTATAGGGTGACTAAATTAATCAATACGCATTAGTTATTAATAAGTCATAAAAAAATCAAACAATAAGAGTACAACACAACTTTAGTCGGTGCAACTATTCCTACATAAAGTAGGTTTAAATTATATGAAAATAAAAAACGGTGAACTAGTCACCGTTTTTTTAAGTGATAATTTAGTCTATAAAAAACTAATTATTGACCTTTAACTTCTTTTAAACCATTGAATGGTGCTTTTGAACCTAATGCTTCTTCAATACGGATTAATTGGTTATATTTAGCAACACGATCAGAACGGCTCATTGAACCAGTTTTGATTTGACCAGCAGCTAAACCAACTGCTAAATCAGCGATTGTTGAATCTTCGGTTTCACCACTACGGTGAGAAATAACAGCAGTATAACCAGCATCTTTTGCCATTTTAACTGCAGCGATAGATTCAGTTAATGTACCGATTTGGTTTACTTTAATTAAAATAGAGTTAGCAATACCTTTTTCAATACCTTGTTTGAAGATTTTTGTATTGGTTACAAATAGATCGTCGCCCACTAATTGAATTTTGTGACCTAATGCTTTAGTTTGGTATGCCCAACCTTCCCAATCGCTTTCATCTAAACCATCTTCGATTGATACGATTGGATATTGTTCTGTTAAACCTTCTAAATAATGAGTAAATTCTTGCGCAGTGAATTCTTTATTTCCTTCACCTTTTAATACATATTTACCTGTTTCTTTGTTATAGAACTCAGAAGCGGCACAGTCCATCGCTAAAGTAATATCTTTACCTAATACATAACCTGCTTTTTCAACAGCTTCTTTAATGCAAGCTAATGCCTCAGCATTTGAACCTAAGTTAGGCGCAAAACCACCTTCATCACCCACTGCTGTATTCATACCTTTAGCATGTAATACTTTAGCTAAGTTGTGGAATACTTCAGAACCCATGCGAATTGCTTCGCGTACTGTTTTAGCACCAACTGGTTGAATCATAAATTCTTGTAAGTCGATGTTGTTATCCGCATGTTCACCACCGTTGATGATGTTCATCATTGGTAATGGCATTGAGTATTGACCTGGAGTACCGTTAAGATCTGCAATATGTTGATAAAGTGGAACACCTTTAGCAGCAGCTGCTGCTTTAGCGGTTGCTAAAGATACAGCAAGAATTGAGTTTGCACCTAAGTTAGATTTGAAATCAGTGCCATCTAAGTCAAGCATGATTTGGTCGATAGCAGCTTGATCTAATGCATCTTTACCAACAACAGCTTTAGCGATTGGTCCATTTACGTTTTCTACCGCTTTTAATACGCCTTTACCTAAAAAGCGAGATTTGTCACCATCACGAAGTTCTAACGCTTCACGTGAACCCGTTGATGCCCCTGATGGAACGATTGCAAGGCCAACAAAACCACCTTCTAAATGAACTTCGGCTTCAACAGTTGGATTACCACGAGAGTCGATGACTTCACGACCATGTACTTTAACGATTTTTGCCATGTTATTTTCCTCTATATGACAGATATATTACAAATGTTAATTCAAAACTATTTTTGTTGCTGCTCTTGATAATCTTTGGCAGCTTTAATAAAACTACTAAATAGTGGGTGCCCATCACGCGGTGTTGATGTGAATTCCGGATGGAACTGACACGCAACAAACCATGGGTGATCTGGAATTTCGATAATTTCGACCAGCTTTCTATCCGTTGAAAGACCTGTCACTTTTAACCCAGCTTTAACCACTTCAGGTAATAAATTGTTGTTTACTTCGTAACGATGCCGATGACGCTCAGTAATCGATTCATTTTTATACATACCGTATACTAATGAATTTGGTTCTAAATGGCAAACTTGCGAACCTAAACGCATTGTGCCACCTAAATCACTATTTTCATTACGTTGTACCACATTGCCGGATTCATCACTCCATTCTGTGATTAAAGCAATGATTGGGCTGGCACAGTCTTTAACAAATTCGGTTGAGTTAGCATCTTTAATACCTGCAACATTACGCGCATATTCAATCATAGCTACTTGTAAGCCAAGGCAAATACCTAAATATGGGATTTTGTTTTCGCGCGCATAGCGAGCTGCCATAATTTTACCTTCAACACCACGATAACCAAATCCACCTGGAATTAAGATCGCATCTAAGCCTTGAAGTAATTCTGTGCCACGCGATTCAAGATCTTCTGAATCAATATAACGAATGTGCACTGTTAAACGATTTTTTAATCCCCCGTGTTTTAACGCTTCATTCACCGATTTATAAGCATCGGGTAAAGCAATATATTTACCCACCATACCAATGGTTACTTCACCCACTGGGTTGGCTTCTTCATAAATCACTTGTTCCCATTGCGATAAATCGGCTTCTTTACATTCAAGATTAAATCGTTTGCAAACGAAGGTATCTAAGTTTTGCGATTTTAATAACGCAGGTATTTTGTAAATAGAATCGACATCTTTAAGCGAAATAACTGCACGCTCAGGCACATTACAAAATAGCGCAATTTTGGCACGTTCATGAGCAGGAATAATGCGATCAGAACGGCAGATTAAGACATCAGGTTGAATACCAATTGACAGTAACTCTTTTACTGAATGCTGTGTTGGTTTTGTTTTCACTTCACCAGCAGACGCTAAATAAGGTACTAGCGTTAAATGCATAAATAACGTGTGCTCACGACCCACATCCACGGCTAATTGACGGATCGCTTCTAAAAATGGAAGAGATTCAATATCACCTACTGTACCACCAATTTCAACAATGGCAACATCAAAACCTTTTGCCCCATCAATCACGCGTGATTTAATTGCATTAGTGATATGAGGAATAACTTGAACCGTTGCCCCTAAATAATCGCCACGGCGTTCTTTGCGTAACACATCAGAATAGATGCGACCTGTAGTGAAATTATTTTTTCGCGTCATTTTTGTGCGAATGAAACGTTCATAATGACCCAAATCAAGATCGGTTTCAGCACCATCTTCAGTCACAAACACTTCACCATGTTGAATAGGACTCATTGTGCCCGGATCGACATTAATGTAGGGATCAAGCTTGAGCATGGTGACTTTTAAATTGCGGGCTTCTAAAATTGCAGCAAGAGATGCTGCGGCAATGCCTTTACCAAGAGAAGAAACGACACCGCCTGTAACAAAAATATAATTCGTGACCATTAATACCAGACCATTATTAATTTATTAGAACAATATTGCACCGATTTTCAAGCATAAAAACCAATACAACATACAAGAATCAGACGGGAATGTAGTATAGCAGAATCTGCCTTGTCTCACAATTGAATAATTAGCTTTAACTAATTCTTTTAAAAGAATGTCACCAAATTTATTCTTATTTTTTAAAACGTGACTTTTTAATAAGGCACGTAGAATTTTGTTATATCCATCTAAATCGACTTATTCTTTTTAATCAATCTTACTTATTATATCGGTGACAACTTGTTAAACTTTTGAGTTAAATTCTACATCTGCCTTTGCTTTTTTTGTATTTTATGTCATCTTAAAAGACCGATTGCTTTAATATTAAATAATTAAATAAGTTTTATTACTAAAACAGCATTAAAAGCAGCAAAAATAAAATTAGCATCAAATACGATGTTGAATTCACTCAAATCTCTTACATAGCAATTTAACTGCTTGATTATCATCGTCAACATTCGATATTAAATTTTCAGTCTCTCAACTAATATAAAAAAACTCTATAAACTTATTTTTTAAGATTAAAACACCTGAATTTATTAACAAAATGCTGAATAAATAAGCTAGATTAGCTTGCCAATCATGACTTACCCTTAATTCATTCAGCATTTGTCTTTATATCACCTTACAGTTTATAACTAGCGGTCAACAAAAAGGCTCTAGGTGTACCCGGCATACTACTTGAACGCCAATACTCTTTACCTAGTAAATTAGTAAATGCTAAAGTTACATCAAAATAGCGAGATTGATAACCAACCGCAGCATTCCATACAGTATAACCTGGGCGTTTAATTTGGTTCTTATCATCGTTATACATCGATCCTTTATAATTAAGTTCCACTTCAGTAAACCAATTATCGTAAGGTAAATAACGAACGCTTAAATAACCACTATGCTTAGCTGTATTAGGTAAATATTTGTCCTGATTGGCCGGCGTTTTTTTATCTTTATGGACTTTGGCTTGTTGATAACCAATACCACTATTAATGTACCATTTTGATGCCAGCTGACCAATAGCGCTTAACTCAATGCCTTGGCTACGATCACTCCCTTTTACCTGCCAATTATAAGGATCATTAACTGCATCCGGCTGGTAACGAACATTGTATAGTTCAAGATCATAAAGGGCGATTTGAGAGGAAAGCTTATCATCTAGCCAATCACTTTTAATTCCAACTTCATATTGACGCGAATATTGCGGTTTATCATCATAAACTGTTTTTGAGTCAGTCGAAATTGTAATAAGGCCTCGTCCTCCATAAGGTGCAAAATTTTTACTATAAGAAGCATAAAAGCGCTGCGATTCCACAGGTTGCCAAATTAAACCAACTCGAGGACTTAACGAGTGCCCATCATATGAACGGTTTTGATGTTTTAATTTGTCATTTGATGCAAAATTATAATTATCGTAACGTAATCCTGCTAATAATTTCCATTGTGCTGTAAAACTAATTAAGTCTTGCCAATAAAATCCTTTTGATGTGGCTTTATGATTAGTTTTAGTATTCAATTTACTATAATGAGGCTTTTTGGAATGCCAATGCGGATAAAACGGATCAACCACTTCTGGATAAACGCTAGTTAAGGCTAATCTTGGTTGGCGCTTTTCAATGTTATATTCAATACCAATAAGCATATCATGAACAATACTTGCAGTATTAAATTTACCCATTAAATCAGCTGTGTTACTATATGTCTTATTAGCAGTTTCTTGCCAAGCTCGGCGAAATTGTAATTTACCTTGATGATGACAATCTTTACCATTATTCAGTTTGCCATTTAAATGACAATAATTACCTGCATAAATATGATCAAAATTTTGAGACGCTTGACGGTATTGATTGGTTAATTTGATAGACCAGTCATGGTTGAATTCATATCCCATTACAGAACGTAATGAACGATAATTATCTTTCACATAATCATCAGGATGAGCATAGGCCGTTTTAATCGATACGCCTTTAGGTAAATCATAATAAGCCGGTGCTCTATCAGGCTTACGCCACAAATTATCATGAGTATATTGAACTAACCAATTAAATCCATCTAAATTATCATAAAGTATACTTGGTGAGACCATTGTATCCCTTTGTTTAATGCCTTTACGAAAACTTCTATCTGATTGATGATCAACAGTCATTCGCATCGCAAGTTTATCATGTAAAACCTGATTGATATCCACCATACCACCATACTTATCCCACGAACCGCTACGTAAGCTTAAAATCGAAGGCGAATCAAAATTAGCTTGTTTACTAATCATATTAATGATTCCACCACCCGATCCACGTCCATAAAGCACAGATGCAGGGCCTTTTAACACTTCAATCCGCTCTATGTTTGCGGTACTTTGCCTAACTTGCCCACTTGCACGGGCACCATCACGATAAATATCACCAGAACTTGCTGAAAAACCACGGAGTTTTATACCCTCATCTCGCATGTCATAAGTTGTATCAACGCCTGGCAATTTATTGACTATCACATTGAGATCATTTTGCCCGTAAATTTTTTGTTGCTCAAGGTTAACAGAATTAATCGTTTGAGGAATATCTTTTATATCAAAAGGCATTTTTGTTGCTGTTGATGATTTTTTTATCCGCTGATCATTATTATCCTTAATGTTAGCAAAAACTTTCATCGTCTCGATATTAGTATCCTCATTAAATTTTTCTTGTGCACCAACAATAGCCGATGTTGTGCTCAATACCCCTAATATAGCTAATTGATTCACTAATTTCATTATTTGTTCACCCTATCGTTTATTATTTTACTTTATTAATTAAAACAAAAATAACAACATAATGATAATGATTATCATTTACATAATCAACCTATATTATATTTTTTGACCATATTGCGCGAAAAACTCGCAGCATTTACAGTAAATTAAGCAACAACAGTAATAGATAGGGATAAAAAAACTAATACTTTATCACTGGCAAGAGAAATAACCCTAAATCATAAAGAAAAAATACTCTCACCAAGTTGGCTACACGTTTTGTGGTCAGTCGTCTGACCATGCATAACAAGCTAAAGAAGTCAGATTGCCCCGCCTTAATCAGTAGCACCACCATTAAGTAAAGAAAAGATAAATGCAACTTTATTGACATCAGCATTAAAACATTGTGCAATCGGTTTTATTAACATACCAAATTGGCTGGTAAAACCAGCTATAATAAAATTAGCCAGAAAGCTAATTAATGTGAGTGATAGCTTATTTTTCATAATATTATCCTGAAAAATGATTTAGCATGATATTTTATGATTTTATGGCAACCTGTAAGGCTAGTTTAATCATATTGTTAAATGTTAGTTATCTCTCTTCAGCAGAGGTTTCTTTACCAGTTAGGCAGTGGTTAGAAACAGTTAAAATGGCTAAAGACTCAATATTGAATTGTTGAGCAATACCATATAAACCAGCCACCTCTATATCGATGCCTAAAACACCTGATCTTTCTAAATTGCTAATTAACGATTCATCAGGATCATAATTAAGCTCATCATTAAAGACATTGCCATCTTTAACAGGAATATTCATAATTTTGGCAGTTTCATAATCATTGTGTAATAAAGAAAAACTAGCAGGAGTAGCAATGTTATAACCATTTGCTCTTTTTTGATTAGTCATTGAATCAGTACCAGCAGCAACCGCTAAAATAACATCACGCATTTTTACGCTGTGCTGTGTTGCACCTAAACCACCGATACGAATAATACGCTTTACATTAAAGTCATTGATTAATTGATGCTCATAAAGCGTAATTGACGGAATCCCCATTCCGTGCCCCATGACTGAAACTGGAATACCGTTATATATTCCAGTATAACCTAACATGTTACGTACATTACAAATTTGCTTTGCATCTGTTAAATAAGTTTCGGAAATAAATTTGTTCGCAAAGGATCACCTGGCATAATAACGGTTTGTGCAAAATCATTTTTCTTTGCATTAATATATGCTGTCATAATATTTCCTAAGCAATTGAAGAATTGACCATAATTATAGTAATGATTTTTCTCTTTTTACTATGACACATAAATCCGAAGCTCATGTTCTATGCCACATTTTTATAAAATTGTTTGATGGCTAAATCGTTGGATGAATTAAACTAGGTGTGGTGATTTTTGGACGTTTTTACTTTGGTGATAATATAGCTACAGTTACCTTAAACAAATTGGTGTGTTTTTAGTAAATAAAAAAAATAAAATAAAATCAATAATCTTTCTGACTGTTTTTGGATGTGAATTTGTTTCTATAACCTAATTGCTTATGCACTAAAAGCAATAAATAGCATATAAAACCGAAATTCTTACGGCTTTATCAAATAACATAGCCTAAATCAATCCTATACAAATGGTTTAGTTATCATTCTTCGATAAAGCCTTCGTTTTGCTGTAAATAAGTTACAAATAGTCATCATATTATTCGATTTTTATATATACCTAAAATTTTATTCTTGCGTCGATGATTAGCCAACAATTTGTAACAAATTGCAACGCCATTTAAAATCGAGACTAAAGCCATAATCATAACAACAGCAAGACTAACAAAAATTGGTGATACGAATGGAGCGGCAGTTTTTAGATCATAATCATTGATTTTAACCACAAATGCATATTTCTCGGTAAAAACGACTTCTGCAACGTTAAAATCTGAAATATGGAGGTACATGTTATAAGGGAAAAGAGTTCAATCCCATCAATCTCATAATAAAAAGAGGTTTCTTCAGTATTCGTATATAAACTATGGCAGACACAGTTTCCTGCTATCTTTGATACCTCTAAATCAATTAATGATGATTGATATTTATACGGAAATACTAACCATTTATTATTCAGATAAGGTTTTAAAAGATCAAATTCGTTTTCGGTTAATTTTCTTATTGATATGCGATCATTAATGACATCCTTTAAATTTTTCTTATTTGTATGTCTTTTTGAGCTATAACTAACCCAAGAAAATATAGCAAGGCCTATCAAAAAAATCTTAATTAACCAATAAAACTCCATTTTACTATTTTTCCTTATATTATTTTTTTCTACTATTTTTAATAGGGCGTGTTGATCTCTAGTGGTTATTTTTTAGACGGCATGATGTGAGTTATAATAATTCTGCAAAAAACAATCATAACTCGATTCATCATGCCAAGAACAATGCTAACAGATAAACGGTGGGAAAAGCTACTACAAATAATGAAAAATACCGGCCGAGTTTATAATAAATCCGAGCATCGGATGACGTTTGAAGGGAGCCTTTTCCGAATGAGAACCGGTATTCCTTGGCGAGATTTGCCAGAAGAGTTTGGTGGATGGAGCACCGTCTATAGGCGATTTAATTTGTGGTCTAAAAAAGGAATATTAGTTGATATTTTCAAACATTTATCACAACTAGCGGATTTTGAATGGGTGTTCCTAGATGGCTCGATTATCAGGGCTCATCAACATAGTACAGGCGCTGCAACGGAGCATTCCGAGCAAATAGGTCAGAGCTGTGGTGGTCATTCAACTAAAATTCATCTTGCGGTTGATAGTGGTGGTTTGCCTATTTGTTTTGAGCTTTCTGAAGGACAACGACATGATATCACTTATGCAGAAAACCTAGTTGAAAAGCTCGATGAAGTGAATACAGTGATAGCCGATAAAGGTTATGACAGCGAGCCTTTTCGGTGCTTTGTTCGTCAAAAAGGCGGACGAACGGTGATTGCTAAACGTAATTATGGTAAGGATATAGATAAAAGCAGTATGGATAGGTGCCTTTATCGCTATCGTCATTTAGTCGAGAATGCCTTTGCTAGAATCAAGCAATATCGTTCAATATCAACTAGATACGATAAGTTAGAAAGGAATTATGCCAGTATGGTATCACTGGCATTTATGTTAATGTGGCTGCCAATGTATTGTTGAGTAATTTATGTACAGAAAAGATCAACAGCCCCTAACATTAAGGCGCATTGTGCGCCTTAATGTTATTAAAAATGCTAATAATGAATATCGCTATTTAACTGTTTTTTCACTACGTGATAAACCAATAATCCCAGAGCGTACAGTTTCGATAATATTACAAGTTTCGCGAATTGAAGCTAAAAATGAATCTAGTTTTTCACTCGTACCCGATAATTGTACGATGTAATGTGTTGCAGTCACATCGACAATCGATCCCCTAAAAATATCGGCACAACGTTTTACTTCATCACGCGCATCAGAACCTTTTGCGGCAACTTTTACTAGCATGATTTCACGCTCTACATGTGGCCCTTCAGTTAAATCATGCACGCGATAAACATTAACCAATTTATGCAACTGTTTTTGGATCTGTTCAAGCACATGCTCATCACCCGTCGTTTGTATTGTCATACGATGCATAGTTGGGTCTTCAGTTTGCGCAGTGGTAATTGTTTCAATATTAAAACCACGTTGTGAAAATAAGCCAATTATTCTTGATAATGCGCCGGGTTCGTTTTCGGTTAAAATTGATAATATATAACGCATTAGGTTCTCTCCGTTTTACTAAGCCACATTTCGTTCATTGCGCCACCTCGTACTTGCATTGGGTACACATGTTCAGTAGCATCGGTCATAACATCGACAAAAACCAAACGATTTTTAATGGCTAATGCTTGTTTTAGTTTTGGTTCAAGTTCTTCACGCTTGGTTATAACCATTCCAACATGGCCATAAGCTTCTGCTATTTTGGCAAAATCGGGTAAAGATTCCATATAAGAGCTGGAATGCCGGCCTGCATAAATCATATCTTGCCACTGCTTAACCATGCCTAAAAAACGGTTGTTTAAATTTAACACCAGTACGGGCAAGCCATATTGCAATGCGGTTGATAGCTCTTGAATATTCATTTGAATACTGCCATCACCTGTTACGCACACAACGGTTTTTTTAGGGAATGCTAATTTAACTCCAAGCGCTGCTGGCAAGCCAAATCCCATGGTGCCAAGTCCACCCGATGTAATAAAGTGACGTGGTTTGTCAAATGGGTAATAAAGTGCCGTGAACATTTGATGTTGCCCCACATCGGTTGCCACAAAGGCATCTCCTTTGGTCAATTTGTATAATACTTCAATGGCTTCTTGCGGTTTGATGCTTTCACCGTCATGACGATAAGCCAAACAGTGACGAGCTCGCCAATGTTCGATCTGCTTCCACCAATCGATCAACGCATCGAGATCTCGTTCGGCTAAGGACTCATCTAACATTGACAACATAGTTTCAAGAACCACCTTGGCATCACCCACTACCGGAATTGAAGATAAAATGGTTTTAGAAATTGAAGTTGGATCAATATCAACATGAATAATTTTGGCTTTTGGACAATATTTTTCAACATTGTTGGTGGTTCGATCATCAAAGCGCGCACCGATTGCAAAAATCACATCAGCATTATGCATAGCCATATTGGCTTCATAAACCCCATGCATACCAATCATGCCAAGGTAATGTTTGTCGGTCCCCGGAAAGGCGCTAATGCCCATTAATGTTGAAGCAACAGGTAGATTGAGTTTTTCTGCAAGTGCTTTAATTTCGCTACTTGCGTCGGCAGCAATTACACCACCACCAATAAACAATACTGGCTTTTTAGCAACTAATAATGTGGTTAGGGCTTTTTTGATCTGCTTTTTATGGCCTTGAATAGTTGGATTATATGATCGCATTAAAACAGATTTTGGGTAGTGATAATTATATTTGTTAGCAGGATTGACAATATCTTTTGGTAAATCAATCACTACTGGCCCTGGTCTACCTGTCGAGGCGATATAAAACGCTTTTTTGATGGTTTCTGGAATATCTTTACTGTCTTTAACTAAAAAACTGTGTTTAACAATTGGGCGAGAAATGCCTATCATGTCACATTCTTGGAATGCATCGTTACCAATGAGATTACTGGCAACTTGTCCAGACAATATAACCAGCGGTACAGAATCCATATAAGCTGTTGCAATACCAGTAATGGTGTTAGTTGCCCCTGGGCCTGATGTCACCAAAACAACGCCAACATCGCCTGTTGCTCTGGCATAACCATCAGCCATATGCACGGCAGCTTGTTCATGACGAACTAAAATATGTTCAATGCCACCTATCGTATGAATAGCATCATAAATATCAAGAACACTACCACCGGGATAACCAAATATCTGTTTTACTCCTTGGTCAATCAAAGATTGAATAACCATCTCTGCGCCTGACAGTTTTGCCATGGTTGTTGCCTCCAATGTAACTGATTTGTCATTTTGTGAATCATTTTGCATCAACTTGTAAGCAAAATCAATAAAGTCAATTAGCTAAGTTCATTACAAATAATATTGAACACTCACAATATTAATTTTTGAAATATTATGAATGATATCCATAACCTATCAATTTTATTTAAATATTGCTGATTGATTTTATTGTTATTTTTTTATTTTTTATATACACTCAGCACCTAAGTATTTCTAGTCATAACAGTACTAGAATTCTTCATTACCCAAAGGTACCAATATGAGCAATATTTCATCTAAACCAACCTCACTTGCGGACTGGCAATTAGTTAAAGTTACTGGCGAGGATAACCGTATTTTTCTGCAAGGGCAAATAACCAATGACATTAACCGACTTTCAGAACAATCAACGCTCTATGCCGCTCATTGCGACAATAAAGGCAAAATGTGGAGTACTTTACTGTTATTTCAACGCGGTAACGATATTTACTATATTGAGCGTAAAAGCGTTGTAAAAAAACAAGTTGCCGAACTTGCAAAATATGCTGTTTTTTCTAAAGTGACTATCGAACCAGTCCAAGATTTAAATATGATCGGTTTGGTCGGTGATGCAATTCCCACAGCAATCGCTGAAAAATTAAGTGATATAAGCTGTTTAACTGAAAATAACATCACCTATATCAAAGTACCTTTACCAGAAATGCGGGTTATTATGGTCACGCCAGAACCTATTGCGGGTGATTTAAATCCATGCAGTGAGTGGTTAAAACTTGATTTGCAAGCGGGTTATCCTATTATTGATGATAATAATATGGCAATTTTATTACCGCAAGCCTGTAACTTACAATCTTATGATGCAATTAGCTTTGAAAAAGGCTGCTACTGTGGTCAAGAAATGGTAGCTAGAGCACAGTTTCGCGGTGCTAACACTCGTGGAATGTATGTAATAAAAGGCACTAGTGACGTTCTTCCTAAAATTGGCAGTACACTCGAATATAAACTTACTGGTGGTTGGCGAGAAGGTGGACTGGTATTAGCCGCAGCAAAACTTGATGACAAAGATGGCGTTTGTGTTCAAGTCGTATTGAATAATGGAATTGATTTAAATACGCCATTTAGAGTTTGTGGAAACGACAACAGTCGGATGACGTTTTAATTATTTTTTGACCAACAAGCTGGAATAACATCACATTTATTCCAGCCGTCTTTGCCTATCGTTTTAACTTAGTTAGCAAGTTCTTGGTTAACAATTTCAATAAAATAGCTTACGCCAGTTGTTAACACTTCATCATTGAAGTTAAAGGCTGGATTATGTAAGTTAGCTCCTTTACCTGCGCCTAGCCAAACGTACACACCCGGTATTTTTTGCAGCATAAAAGCAAAATCTTCTGACCCCATTGAAGGAAGAGGATCAATTATTACGTTATCTTGCCCGACGATTTTTTTAGCTGCAGTGATAGCAATATCGGCTTGTTTAGCATAATTAATCGTCGCTGGATAACGGCGTTGATAATCAACTTCAGCCTTGGCTTCAAATGTTGTGGCAATACCTGTTGCTATTTGTTTAATGCGACTTTCAGCCATATCTTGCACTTGGGCGCTAAATGTTCTAACCGTGCCTCGAATTACCGCTTCTTGCGGTAACACATTCCAAGTATCACCGCTGTGAATTTGCGTTACGCTAACGACTAACGAACTTAAAGGATCGGCATTACGGCTGACAATACTTTGTAAACCATTAACGATTTGTGTGACAGTTAGTATAGTATCTTTGCCCAAATGAGGAGCTGCTGCATGAGCACCAACACCAGTTATTTTGATTTCAAAAACATCATACGAAGCCATCATAGGGCCATGGTTAATATAAAAGTGATTTAATTCCATATTAGGCTGATTATGAATGCCATACACCGCTTCAATTGGAAATCGTTCAAATAAACCATTTTCAACCATAACGCGTGCCCCGCCCTCGTTTTCTTCAGCAGGTTGAAAAACAACCACAACAGTACCCGCAAAATCACGATGTTCACTCAGATACTTAGCCGTGCCGAGCAACATAGCAGTATGCCCATCATGACCACATGCATGCATTTTGCCATGCATGGTTGAGCAATAATCGATAGTATTTTCTTCAATAATATCTAATGCATCAATATCAGCCCGAAGCGCAATCCATCGCCCCTTTTGATTACCTTTAATAATGCCAACAACGCCCGTGGGTGCAAAATCAGTATATAATTCAGTAATACCAAACGATTGCAGTTTGTCGATAATAAATTTGGTGGTGTTAACTTCTTCGAAAGCGGTTTCGGGATGAGCATGAATATGATGGCGCCACGCGATCATGTCGCTTTTTAGTTGATTAATACTATTTGATATCATGAATGATTCCTTAATTAGTGACTGATTTACAGCATAACATACTGATTTAGCTAGTACTATAACGCGATTTCCACTTTTATAAAAATAACTAATTTTACTATGGATATCAATTTTAGTTATATGTTGCATAGATTGAACAAAATAATAACTTTATGCACTTTTAACACAATATTGATTAATAAAAATTGACTGAAACGTAAGGTTTCCTGAAACTTTTTAACAACAATTTCAAGTAACAATCATATGCATGAATTACTTGTGTTATTTACAGTAATTCAAGAAACGGTTGTAATAAATAGGCATCACACCGACTCTCAGACGAAAGATCTAGTCCTTATAGTATAAAGTAAAATCACCGTTCCCAATTGGGCTAACTGTTTTATATTGGTCATCCATTTATAACGCTAAAAGACCTCATAGACATTAAATATGGCTGATGCCATTGCATATAAAGCGCGAAAACAGACTGCGTATTTTTCTACATGAGTAGTGTGCTCACTATGGGGTATTTACACATCTGTTCACATTTTAGGCTCTATCTTTTGTAAAAAATATTCAGGATTCTATACCGTTTGGTGATTAATTGAGACTCCACTACGTTTATTTGTTGAATAACGTATGATGGCCATTGTATCAATCAAAAATTCACGAAAACTGCCAACTCTCAAATAAATGGCTAATCTGAAAGCGTGATATGTACTTTAATGGCGATATAGCATAATTAGCACATAGTTAGCGAGTCAAAAGACAAAACACAAAACACAAAAGATTAAGCGATTTTCGACAAAGCGCCTTATAAGTTTTTAGTAGGTTACTTTAATCATAAAATGTAAACCAGCCATCGTTTCCCTACAAATAATAATAGATCACATAACCCGATATTAATAAAAAAGGACCAAATGGAATAATCTTTGTAAGATTTTGATTGAGCGCATATCGCAAAAAAAGATAATACACAATCCCCAATAACGAAGCGAAAAGTAACAATAGGGGTAATAATGTATAAGGTAGCCAAGCTCCCAATGCCGCAAGTAGTTTGATATCCCCACCGCCTAATCCCTCTTTTTTAGAGATTAAATAAAATAATGTGGCAGGTATTTTTAATAATAAATACCCAAAAAAAATGCCCAGTAAAGCATCTGCTAGTTCAAGGTTTATTATGTTAAAATAGGCAAGCATAACACCTACCCACATCAACGGTTGTGTAAACATATCAGGTAATAAATAATACTTAAAATCAATGAACGCCAGCAATAAAAAATAGCAGCCAAGAAGCATTAAGATGTAACTTTGAAAATGCATACCTTTATCGACATAGATTATAGTAAATAAACCAGCGACAAATAATTCAACGCTAACATAGTGTAACGAAATCTTGGCATTACAGTTATAACAACGACTTTTTAAGATAAACCAAGAAACAACTGGCAACAATTGCCAAAACTTAAGTTTATTATGACAATGTGGACAAACGGATCGCTGAACGCTAATACAGTATAAATATTGAAATGTGGACATTGATGGCAAATAACGGCAATAAGCAACATAAACAAAACTCCCCATGCAAAGACCCAAACAGATGTTCATAAACATTAGCATTAGTGAATCACCTCACCCATTTGAAAAATAGGCAAATACATCGCTACAATTAAACAGCCAATAATCAAAGCTAATATAAGCATTAACAATGGTTCAAAAGCTTGCGATAAATTATCAGTTAAGGTCTGATTTTGCTCTTGATAATAGGTTGCTAGCTTATCAAGCATTAAATCTAACGTGCCCGACTGTTCACCCACATGAATTAATTGTGAACATAAATTAGGAAAGTGTAATTGTTGATGCAATACATGACTAAATGAATGGCCTTGCTCAATACCAGCAATGATTTGCGAAATACTATCACGATAAAGACTGTAATAAGTAGTATTACCTGCCGCGGCTAAACCTGTTAATAACGGTATGCCTGCCTTTTGGGTAATTGCAATAGTTTGAAAAATTTGGGTTAAACAACTGGTTTGAATCACTTTCCCCATTAAGGGACATTTGATTACTATCGCTTCAATTTCACGACGATAGCGCACTTTAAAATAGCGTTGATAGCCAAAATAGCCGATAAAAAATACTGTGCACCAAATTAACCAACTTTGTTGTAAATAATTAGAAAAATCGATAACCGATTGTGTGAAAGCGGGCAACTCGGCATCAAAATCCTGATAAATATCCGAAAATTTTGGCAAAACAAATAACAACATCACCAAACTGACGATCATCGCTACAGATAATAAAAACAGCGGATAACGCATCGCTTTTTTTAGACTTTTTTGTAAGTTAATTGATTTTTCAAGTAATAATGCTAACTGGGCAAAACTTTCATCAAGTTGTCCTGTTAGCTCTCCGGTTGCAATAATCTCGCAATACAGCACAGAAAACACCGAGTGATGTTGCTGTAATACTTGAGATAAAAATTCACCTTTAGCAATTTGCTGTTTAATATCAAGTAGCAGATATTGCCAGTGCGGTTTAGTCTGTTCTTGAGCAAGCAACTGTAATGTATCAATGATGGATAACCCAGCCTTTAACATGGTCGCTAATTGTTTAGTAATGATCAACAGATCGGCACGATTAAAACTGTGTGCGGTAATAATATTGCCTGCTTTAATTTTAATGGCGATTTTACCTTGCGACAATAACTGCCGTTTAACAGCTTGTGAAGATTTAGCAATGATTTTGTGCTGGTTAAAATCTAAATCATACCAATAATAAAGCCTTTTCATTGCGTATCACCTAATACACGGTTTAATTCAGCTAGTGTTGTCATGCCTTGTTTAACTAATTTTTGCCCAGCCGTTTTTAACGAAGTCATATTCGCCGGAAAAACAACTTGATTAGCTAATATTTGTTTTTGCATGTCAGGCGTAATAACTAAAAGTTCGTATAATCCAACCCGTCCTTTATATCCACCAATACACTTTAGACAGCCCGAAGCTACATAATGTGGCACTTGTTCGTTGTCTAACTTAATCTGTTCACTTGCCACCACCTTGCAGTGAGAACACAATTTTCGTACTAGCCGCTGGGCGATGACTAATTTTAAACTTGATGAAAGTAGATAATTTTCAATACCCATTTGATTTAAGCGAGTTATTGCCTCGACACTCGAATTAGTATGCAAAGTTGATAGAACTAAATGCCCTGTCTGCGCAGCTTGAATAGCAATTTCGGCAGTTTCACGATCACGAATTTCACCTATCATCATCACATCGGGATCTTGTCGTAATAAGGCTCGTAATACAACAGCAAATGTCAAACCAGCCTTAAGGTTGATAGCGGTTTGATTAATGCCCTCAAGGGGAATTTCAATAGGGTCTTCAACACTACAAATATTACGCTCAGTTTTATTTAACCGTTTTAATCCGCTATATAATGTAACTGTCTTACCACTGCCGGTGGGTCCGGTAACTAAAATCAATCCTTGTGGGTAGTCCAAAATTTGCTTGAATGTTAAAAGGTCAGCGTCAGTTAAACCCAAATCATTTATCGTTAGTTCAGATTCATGATTATCCATTACTCTTAAGACAATTTTTTCACCACTCATTACGGGTAAAGTTGCCATACGCATTGTGTAACGGTCAATAACCAATTGCCCATCTTGTGGCAATCGATGCTCAGCAATATTTAACTTGGACATAATTTTTAATCGGGCAGTTATCTGTTTGGCTAGTGCAAGCGGTGGCGATAACATATCATGCAAAACTCCATCAATGCGCATGCGAATACGGTAACTGTGTTGATAAGGTTCAAAATGAATATCTGAAGCGCGCTTATCTAATGCTTCAAGCAGCAATTTATCAATACTTTCAATTAACTGTTCTTCTTGCATAATAACGCTTCCTTATTCATTAACGATTAAATGATGAAGTCTAAAATTTGAAAATATCTTCACAAGCACTGGTTAAACTGGCATCGACTGGCGATGTGGTGCAAACGCGATTCCAATCTAAATTACCATGCGTGGCATTAATTGTTGGTGTCAGTGTGGTGGTTAACCCTGCTAAAGCACTGGTTCCAACTAAGGTAATCACGCCGTTATTGACCGTAATTGATGTGACATAGTTAGATGTTCGGCTTGCTGGTACTCCATTATTACCATTGCTACAATTGGCTAAACTACCTTGCTCAACAGCACAAATTTCGACAGCCGTTTTATACGTTGTCATGGTTTGCAGCATATCAGTCAGTGCAGCTTTTTTAACATATCCTTGATATGCAGGCACACCAATAGCCGTTAAGATAGCAATCACAATAATGGCAATCATAAGTTCAAATAACGTAAAGCCCGATTGATTAGACATAAATACCTCGATAGTTTCTGTCAATGATTTAACACAAGAGCTTTATAGCAAAACAAAAAAATGGAATAATAGCGAAGTGGTAAATTTGGAAATAAAAATCCATTACGCAATTCATTATTACGTTGTATGCTCAATTTTCGCGAAGCAGATCGCAAAACAAACAAATCCATACATCGGTTTATTAGATAAGTTGGAGTCAATATGTCCCTAAGAATTGTTAACGGTTGGTTACAAGGTATAAAACAAGTCGTTTCACCTTTTTATAATGAACGGCCAGCCAATAAACCGATTTCGTTACTTGTTATCCATAATATAAGCTTACCGCCCAATCAATATGGGGGACCTTATGTTGAACAATTATTTACAGGTCAACTCAATCCTAACAAGCATCCGTACTTTGCTTCAATTTATCAACTTGAAGTCTCAAGCCATCTGTTTATTCGACGTGATGGCGAAATCATTCAATTTGTACCATTTGATAAACGCGCTTGGCATGCGGGGAAATCCGTATTTGCAGGACAAGATAATTGTAACGATTTTTCAATTGGTATTGAAATGGAAGGATGCGATAGTGACAACTTTACCGAACAACAATATCAGCAATTAGCGAATGTGACGTTATTATTACAACAAACTTATGCGATCCAAAACATCACTGGCCACAGCGATATTGCCCCAGATCGTAAAACAGATCCTGGCCCCTGTTTTGATTGGCAATATTATCGAAGTTTGTTAGCGCAAAAATCACAAGAACAAAAGCTACTCAATCAAATTGAGCAAATTATTGCAGAGTTACAAAAAATCAATTTATGGCAAATCACACCGCCAAAACCTGATGCTTTTTTAAGTCAACAACCTTTTGCGCTTGATACCATGCAAGCACATGAATGGTTGCAATGGATTTTTATTCCTCGAATGCAAGCACTCATTGATGCCAAAGGTAAGCGCCCCAAATTTGCTCTGCATCCTTATTTTGAGGAAGCGCTAAAAGAGCAAGAGCAAGATGTTAATCATCTACTACATCTTATTAAGCAACTTGATGAATTAGCATAATTTAATCACAAAAAATTACCGCATAACTATGCGGTAATTGTTGATTTTAATTTATTTTTTAAACCTAATTTCCATTGCTGGTTATTCGTCGATACTCACTTACTGCTTGCTGATGGTTGCCATAAGTGCTCGAGAATGTGTGTCCACCCGTGCCATTCGCGACAAAAAACAGATAATTGGTTTTAGCTGGGTGTGCTGCCGCCTCTAATGAAGCAAGGCTAGGCATTGCAATTGGTGTTGGCGGTAATCCATCAATAACATAGGTATTATAGGGATTTTCAGTATCGGTTAAATCAACGCGTCTAATCGTGCCTTTATAGTTATCACCTAAACCATAAATAATTGTTGGATCAGTTTGCAACTTCATTTTGGCATTTAAGCGATTAACAAATACCGAAGCTACATTAGCACGCTCAGAACTAACTCCAGTTTCTTTTTCAATGATTGATGCAATAATTAGTAATTCATAAGGTGATTGATAAGGGAGATTACTATCGCGATTATCCCAAATTTTTTGTAGATTACTTTTCATCGTCATATGTGCACGCTTTAAGATATTAATATCTAAAGTGTCTGCGGTATAAAGGTAAGTATCTGGCGATAACCACCCTTCAATCGATCCTTCAATACCTAATAACTTAGCAATTTCTTCGTCTGTTTTGCCTAATAAAGTTTGCTGAATATAGGGTGTATTTTCAATCACCTTCAACCAATCTTTAGCACGCTTACCTTCAACAAATTGAATTGAAAAATTGCTCTCTTTACCGGACACCAACAATTGCAAAAATTCTTCAACTGTCATATGCGGGTGTAATTGGTAAGTTCCTGCTTTGATGGATCTTAATGATGGATTTAACTTACACAAATAAGGAAGCAAATAAGCTCTTTGCATTAATTGACTTTCTTTAATTTGCGCAACTAACTGGTACATGGATGTCCCTTTTTTCAAAACAAACATCTGGTTTTCGGTGGTGACTTGCATTTGCTGTTTCGAAAACTGTTGTAAAAAATAATAACCAATACTGATCGAACCACCCACAATTAATATCAGGGTAAGTAAAGTGTATAAAAATATTTTTTTAATCATAATTTATTTATCTACTATAGTGGATTTTTGCGCGTGAAGTTAAGCGCGTGATTAATTCATAAGCACTAATACCCGTGTGCTTAGCGATTTCTTCAACGGGGAGTTCGGGTCCCCAAAATATGACTTCGTCACCGGGTTTTTCAAGGCTGTTTATACCCAAATCAACCACAATCATATCCATTGAAACTCGGCCAACAATGGGCACTTTACGGCCATTAATCAAAACGGGGGTATTTTGCGGAATGTTGCGTGGATAGCCGTCACCATAGCCCATCGCAACGACACCTAATTGAGTCTCTTGCAAACTACACCAAGTCTGACCATAACCAACCGATTCGCCTTGTTTATGCTTTCGAACTGCGATTAATTCGGATTTAAATGTCATGGCAGGCTGTAGCTCGGCAATTGGTGAAGCAAAAGGAGAAACGCCATATAAAGCAATGCCTTGACGCACAACATCACGCTGAGTATTTGGCCATGCCAATGTACCACCCGATGCGGCAATTGAACATTTGCCAATGAGTGACTTGTCATCAATTGACGCAATAAACTGATCAAACAATTCAAGTTGCTTTAGCGTTTGAGCAGAAGTAAGATCATCAGCCGAACTAAAATGACTCATAATATTGATGGGCTTTCGAACCGCAGAGCAACTGGCTAAGCGATAAAATTCATCTTTGGCTTCATCAAGACAAAAGCCGAGCCGATGCATACCGGTATCAAGTTTAAACCATGTAGTAATTTGATTTTCAAAGGGGAATGATAGCAATGCATCAATTTGCCATTTGCTGTGAATGGCGGGCTGAATATTAAAATCAATCAAATTATCTATATTATCATGCAGAAAAAATCCTTCCAAAGCTATAATTGGGGTATTAATACCCTTATTCCGTACCAATATTGCCTCGGATAGTCGCGACACACCAAAATAATCTACTTTATCACTTAACAACTGCGCAATTCCCTCGATACCATGCGAGTAAGCGTTGGCTTTAATAATTGCAACTAGCTGACTATCAGGGGCTATTTTTTTGAGGTATTCAAGATTATGAATAACTGCTTGACGATTGACTTCAACAACTGCGATAGACATTTCTTGGATCCAAACTTTTATCAAATGGCTATTGTAAATTTTGTTTTCAATAATAACAAATTTTTCTTAGTATACAAATCGGTTGAAATTCGATGCAATTTTAAGCATGAGTATTTTTAATTAAATAAATTGACTAAATTCTAATATCAACTTAATGATAATTGACCATACATTTTGTGTTTTACCACATAAAAATCGTGAACAATAAGTTATTTGTTCACCAAATTCTTATAAATATGCCTAAAGGCCATAATGGGGTGGTAAATCATCATTCTAGGACCAGCATAACGCATAACTTGTTTGATTTTTTGTTTATAATCTTTGCGATAACAATGTTTAGGACAACGCTCACACGTTGTTTTGGCTTCACCAAAACGACACATTGTTAAACGTTGCATAGCATATTGCAATAGATCATTACATTCATTACATAACTGGTGGCGTGAGGTATGATGCTTTTGATGACAATATAAAAAAATCATTGCGCTCACTGTCGATTTTTCTTGCTGAATTTTAGGACCGGTATTGTTTGCAACCATAATGACATACACATTAATGAAGAAAGTGGTAAAATAAAATCATCAAACTATGATTACAAGGATTTATTGTAATGGCAAGAATTATCAATAAAGATACGACTGTTTGCATGTCCCTTTCAGCCAGACCAAGCAATTTCGGTACTCGCTTTCATAATTATTTGTATGAAAAACTCGATCTTAATTACTTATATAAAGCCTTTACTACCAATAATTTAAAAGATGCAATTTATGGCATTAAAGCCTTAGCGATTCGAGGTTGCGCCATTTCAATGCCTTATAAAGAAGCTTGCATTGAGTTTATTGATGAATTAGACGATTCGGTAAAATCTATTCAATCAGTCAATACTATTGTTAACACCAATCATCATTTAAAAGCCTATAATACTGATTATATTGCAGTTGCTAAGCTCATTACAGAAAATAAAATCGATAATACAACGCCATTTGTGTTAAAAGGCAGTGGCGGTATGGCTAATGCGGTGATTGGTGCTTTTTATGATGCAGGATTTAAAAATGGCATGATTATCGCACGTAACCAAGCAAAAGGCGAAGCGTTAGCCAAACGCTACGGTTATAAATGGGTCAAAGATGAACAAGACATATTGCCAAAGCAAGCCAAACTAATTATTAATGTGACCCCAATTGGTATGCATGGAGGCATTGAAGCAAAAGAGCTCGCATTCCCCTCAACCATGATAGAAAATGCTGATATTGTGTTTGATGTGGTTGCATTACCCGTTGAAACACCAATGATAAAATATGCCCAAAAGCTAAACAAAACGATTATTTCAGGTGCCGATGTCGCGGTGATTCAGGCTCTTGAACAATTTGTGTTATATACTGGCGTAATCCCCAGTAAAGAATTGGTAAAACAAGCAGGTGAATTTGCAAGGCAAGGCTAAATATTATTATTCATTCCACCGAGTATATCGGTGGAATTTAAACAAATAGATTATCACATCACCTGATGTAATTTGTTATACACAGCTAATAATTTCTGATGCATAGCAAATTGTTCTAAATTATCATTAGTCGTTTTATCGGCCGTAGCAGAATCTGCCAAGCCAAAAAATGTTTTTTCGCCATTAGCATATTGCCACATATCGTCAACACAAGCTTGACCATACATTTTATTAAATGCTATTTGATAGTTGTTAAACTGTTTTTTGTCACGTTGCAAAATAAAATTAACCAACGTTTGCAAGCAACGATAAGCGTGATTACGTGCTGGGGTAAATATAGACTCATTCATTTCAACCGTCCAATCAATCCATTGTTGTGCTTGCACTAAGTCTTTACCTGCCAATGCCAACATTGCTTTTAATTCACCAACGCGCAATGTAAACCAAGCATTATCGTTACCGGTTGCAATGCCAAGCAGTTCACGAACGCGTGCATAATCATCAAGACCTTCGTCATCAAGTTGTTCAATAATGGCTAGGTATTGTTTAGCAGTGCGTTTTTGATAAGGTAACGACAAAATAAGATCACGCAGACCAATTGCCATATTGCTATTGGCAATTAAAAGATCTTCAGGGGGATAAATTTCAGACATGCCAACAGCCAAAATTCGGCAAGCATAAACACCAAGATGCTCATAGTCCATAATTAACACTTCAGTATTGTGGCGTGTAAAAATAGCCATTAAATTAGCAAATTCTTGCTCAGTCGTGCCCGAAAAATTCCAATCGACAAATTCATAATCAGCTTGCTCATTAAACAGATCCCATGAAATCAAACCGCTTGAATCAATAAAATGCGTTTCTAAATTGCTAAGATCAGCAATATCATCATTATCAAAACTTGGTGGTGAAAACACATCCAGATCTTTTAAACTGCGCCCTTGTAATAGCTCAGTCACAGTTCGTTCAAGTGCAACGCCAAAATTTGGATGTGCACCAAACGATGCATAACATGTTCCATTTTGCGGATTAAACAACACCACACAAATAACCGGAAACTCACCGCCTAATGAAGCATCAAAACAATAAAGTGGAAAGCCTTCGCTTTCAAGCGCATTAATGGCTGCCAAAACCGCTGGATAGCGATGAATAACCTCGGTTGGAATAATCGGTAAGCTAATAGCCTCGGCAATAATTTTATTTTTGGTATAACGTTCAAAAATTTCCGATAACCCTTGTACTCGCGCTTCATTACGGGTATTTCCTGCTGACATACCATTAGATGCATATAAATTAGCAATTAAATTAACAGGCACATAAACCGTTTGCTTGTCAGACTGTTGCTCAAACGGTAATGCACAAATGCCACGCTCGCCATTACTTGATTGTAGATCAATTAAATCAGTTGCCCTTAACTCATGATCGGGATCATAAAACTTAAGGAGTTTTTGAGATAATAACCCTTTAGGGAGGGAATTATCTTCAGGAATAGAAAACCATTTTTCGGACGGATAATGCACAAAATCAGCATTTGCAGCCTTTTTACCCAAATAAAAATCTGAAAAAAAGTAATTGGTTGATAATCGCTCAAAATACTCTCCCAAGGCCGATGCTAACGCTGCTTTTTTACTTGCACCTTTACCATTAGCAAAACACAGTGGGCACTTTGTATTTTGAATATGTACTGACCATACATTGGGCACAGGATTGAGCCAAGAAGCTTCTTTCACTTCTAAATCATATTTTGCTAATTGTTGCTGAAAATAGTTAATGGAATCTTCAAGGGCAGCATCTTTGCCTGGAATATAAGTTTTCATAAGTTAATCTCAAAATAATTTTATGTTATAATTGTTGCGCTTTACCGCTTTCAAGAATTTATCACTTTATACGCAAATATAAAAAAATAGAAGTAATAAAATTAATCCACCTAAATAAGGAAATAAAATGAACAAAAAAATAGATTTTAAAGATCTTACCATTAAAGATTTTTTCTTCTTTAATAAAATGTTAACACCTTCTTTTATCACTATCGTGTATTGGATCGCATTAGTTCTTATTGGCATTAGTGCGCTCACTATGATATTAGGTAGTTTTGCTGCGTTTGCTTATAGTTTCACTATGGGTTTAGTTGCTTTTTTTACTGGCATTATTACCTTGATTGTAGGCTTTATTTCAACTCGTATTGGTTTTGAATTGATTTGTGTACTATTTAATATTAATCACAATATTCAAAAATTAGCTAACGAAAACACGGATTCCGAAAAACAAGAAGAATCGTCTAGCTCCAATACTGTTAATTAATATCATTGATTGAACTATATAGGCAAAAAAAGCGGGAACTGATCCCCGCTTTTTTTGCTTTTGTTTTAATCAACATGTTTTTAAATCAAAATAATCGGTTAACCAGCATTAAGCTCGCTAAGTGGCCATCTTGGCCTAACATTAATTGCTAAATCTGAATACTGCCTCGCTTTTAAATGAATCATACCCGCATAGGCAATCATGGCCCCATTATCGGTACAAAATTCGAGTCGTGGATAATAAACTTGTCCTTTACGCTGACGCATCAGCTCAGTTAACCTATTACGCAGTGTTTGATTGGCGCTTACTCCACCAGCTATCACTAAATTTTTAAATCCAGTTTGATCAAGAGCTCGTCGCGATTTAATCACTAACGTATCAACCAAAGCATCTTCAAAAGCTCTAGCAATATCGGCTTGAGTCTGCGTATCAATCATATGATTATCACTATGTTGATGAATGATATTGGCAGCGGCTGTTTTAAGACCTGAAAAACTAAAATCCAGCCCAGATCGATCGGTCATTGGTCGAGGAAAATGGAACCGATTCCCATTACCGTGCTCAGCTAATTTCGACAATTTAGCCCCTCCGGGATAATCTAAACCAAGCAATTTTGCTGTTTTATCAAAAGCTTCTCCTGCTGCATCGTCAATGGATTCACCAATAAGTTCATATTGACCAATACCCATTACACTAATAAGCTGTGTATGTCCGCCCGAAACTAATAATGCCACAAAGGGAAATTCGGGAGGATTATCTTCAAGCATAGGAGCTAACAAATGCCCCTCCATATGATGGACTGCAACTGCGGGAACATCCCAAGCATAAGCCAGCGAACGCCCAATCGATGCACCAACCATTAAAGCACCAATTAAGCCTGGACCTGCTGTATAAGCCACACCATCAATATCTGCTGGCAGCAAATTTGCTTCTTTTAATGCTGCTTGAATTAAGGGTACGGTTTTACGAATATGATCGCGTGATGCAAGCTCAGGCACTACACCACCATAATCAGCATGTAACTTAATTTGCGAATAAAGCTGGTTTGCAAGCAAACCATTGGTATCATCATAAATGGCAATACCAGTTTCGTCGCACGAGGTTTCAATACCTAAAATCTTCATTAATGTTTACCTGCAAAATCGGTAAGATCTTCTTCACTCCAAAGATCTTGTTCGGTGATGTCTTTATCGGCAATGCGATGTTCTTCGGTTGCCCAATCACCTAAATCAATAAGCTGGCAACGTTTGCTGCAAAATGGACGATAAGGACTCTCTTTGCTCCATTCAACTTTTTTTTGACAAGTTGGACAATTAACAAATGTGACTGTATTTTTATTCATTTCAACTCTTTTTTTCAAAAATTAGCATTTCACGTCATTAGCAACAAGCTAACTCAAATTCAATGCCATCGTTATTAACGTTATCACTAGCATCAAGCGGTAAAAACCGAATACTATAGCGCGACATATAACCAGACACTTGGGGATAGACATTTTTATCTAACGAAACCCGAATACGAATCAAATTAACATCACCACTCGTTTCTTGAAAAAAGTTATTAGAACAAATAAATGGCTTAAACTCACCCATTTGTCTAATTAACTGCATATAACATGTTAGAGATTTATCAAGAATTGACAGGTGTTGTAACCAATTTTTAACTTGAATATTGCGTCTTTCTTGCGGGATTTTGAGCCATAAATGGAACGAAGGCAAATCAAAACTACAACACCCACCTGGGATCGTTAAACGTTGACGAATAGCAGTGATAAAACGGTCCTCTTTCAATGGCTGTCCTAAGCGTGTTGTCACATAAAATTGAGCTAAAAACTCATCAAACTGGTGGATCAAACTGTTAAGCAAATCATAGTCAACACCATTAAACGTTAACCATAAGGTTAACTTTTGTTTTTGTGATTCAAGCTCTTTCATCAGATCGCTTTTAACATCGTTACGTTCAATAATTTCTAACAACTCGGACAGTGCATGAAAAAAAATCAACGCATTATTCTGATCTAAATGGCAATGCGTATTTAATTGATTTAATAAAAATTCAATACGAAGCCAAGTGCGCATTTTTTCGTTTAATGGATGTTCAAAAATAATATTACTCATCTATCTAAATCTTACCATTAAAGTTATCTAAATATTGTTGATGCAATAAATTAACTTGTGCAGTTAGCGATACCAAATTGTCATCATTGACAATAATATCATCCGCATAAGATAAACGTTTTTTTAAAGACACTTGCGACAATATCATCTTTTTCGCTAATGATTCACTAATATTATCTCTTTTTACTAATCGCGCCAATTGTAGCGACTCTGGAGCATCGATGATCAGCACTCGATCGGCCAAAGTATGCAAATTGTTTTCAATCAATAACGGCACAACCCAAATCACATAGGTAGTGCTTTGCATAGCAATTTGTTTTTGAGTTTCTTGTTGAATAATAGGATGCAACAAATGATTAAGCCAAAGTCGTTCATGGTCATTATTAAATATAATTTCACGTAGCTGACTGCGATCAAGTTCACCATTAGCGAGCAAAATTTCTTGACTAAAATGCTTAACAATTTGATTAAACGCATCACTACCAACTTGCACAACTTGCCTTGCAATAAGGTCGGCATCAATAATTGGCACACCTAATTGAGCAAACAAATCGGCAATGGTGCTTTTACCGCTGGCAATCCCGCCACTGAGCGCAACAACATAAGGCATAAGGCAAATTCCAATCTAATAAAAAATTAGGTTATTATAGCATATAAGTATGTTGATTAAATAATGCAAAATACTGGCAGTAGTTTAGTTATTAGCATCAAGTGGGGGAAATTACTCACCTGATTAACCCATAATAACCACAATGCAAAAATTTACCGCCAAATCAAAAATAAATTAAATAAAATAGTTGTTTTATATCATTAGCTGTATATAATTACATATATCTGTATATAAAAACAGGAATAAGTAATGAGACCGTTAACCGAACGTCAACAACAAATTTATAATTTAATAAAAGACAACATCCAAACCACCGGCATGCCACCCACTCGAGCCGAAATTGCTCAAAAATTAGGATTTCGTTCCGCTAACGCAGCTGAAGAACATCTTAAAGCGCTTGCCAAAAAAGGCGCGATCGAAATGATCGCAGGCTCATCGCGCGGAATTCGCCTTTTACTTGAAAGCCCTGTTGAGCAAAATGAACTAGAGGGATTACCGCTTATTGGGCAAGTCGCAGCGGGTTCGCCAATATTAGCGCAAGAGCATATCGAAAGTCATTACCAAGTCGATCCATCGCTATTTAAACCCCATGCTGACTTTTTATTAAGAGTACACGGTATGTCAATGAAAGACATCGGCATATTAGATGGTGATTTATTGGCTGTACATAAAACCCAAGATGTTAAAAACGGTCAAGTTGTGGTGGCTCGCATTGATGACGAAGTTACCGTTAAACGACTGTCACGCAAAGGCAAGCATGTTCACCTAATTGCCGAAAACAAAGAGTTCTCACCTATCGAAGTTGATTTAGAACAACAAAATTTTGCCATTGAAGGACTCGCTGTTGGTGTTATTCGTAACAGTTCTTGGATATAAATTTATGGTGTAAATATACAGGATTGCAAGCATATAGATGTATAGGCAAAGTTAGTATAAAATAACAGTTAACTAACTGTGTGGGAGATGACTATGTGGCTATTTTGGTTATACGAATGTTTAGGGCTTATTGCAGTTATAGTGCTCATTTATGGATACTGCCGTTTTAGAGGGATAGGTTTTTGGTCCTTTATTTGGAAGTATTTAAAATGGGTCACTTTAGCCGTACTCATTGTTTGGTTAGCTATTGCATTGCTTTGCCGAGGGGATTTATACAATGCTTCTCACTGCTATTTTATAGGTAAAAGCATGCATGCAAACACCAAATATTCAATATTTTTAGGCGAATGCCAAGTTGAAACACCTAGTGGCAGTTATGTTTCTATTGAACTAGCTAGAGCGTTATCATGCCCAAGTCACTATGATAGCGATAACGACAGCGGCTCAACAAGCGAGTTCTATCCTGTTAATTAGCACATTAGCAAATCAATAGAACTACTAAAAATCCAGCAAATGTTACCGCAATTGCTGGATTTTTTATTTTGAGCGATTGAAAAATAATATATTGAATAGATAGAAGAATGTGTAAATCAGCAGATTAATTAATTAATTACTTTGCCCATTAACCATCCGAAAAAACAACGCTGTTTTAACTTTTTAAAACCAAAAATCAACGTAAAACTTACACGTTTATTGATCACACTAGCCAGACACAATGATTTGGTCAAGTTTGTTAACGTGTTTGGTTATGGGTTTTAAATTAAATCCTAACAATTGATTCATAACATAAAATGAATGATTATAGGCTTTTAAAAAATCTCTCTTAAAAATATAATCGGATTTTCACTTAATGCTAATTTCTACTCAATTTCTATTGTTACGCTTAATTAGTGATTTTTTATGATTTCGCTTGCTTCTTTAATTGCTTGTTCTTTATTTGTACCATAAGTTCGACCGCGACTTAAAGACTAAAAGCTAAGGTATGGTGCAAATAGCATTTCTATCGTCTTCGTAAAAAGTTTCGCTTTTTCTGGCTCCATGGATTCCACCAGTATCGATGAGCATAATGAACCTTCTGTTATCTAATTCATCGCTTACCCAGACGTCGGAGTAAAAGCCCGCACCGGTATAAAGCGGCGTGTAACCCCACTCCGTTAAAAATGCTCCTATATTAAACTTGTACCCATTAAGATCTGACGATGGCGTGGAGGTGACGATTCCTTGACAGTTATTGTGTATGACGTCTCTTGGAGAACACACCGAATTAGTCAAGTCCCTAGCCTGTGACAGGCGGTAACCTAAACGACTACACCAAGATATTTGCTCGGGTTGGCTTTTCCGTCCATCCCCTCGGGTCACAAACCACTTCTGCAACACAAATCCATATTTTACTACCTCATTACCCTTTCTATCTTTACCCACTAACTCAAAAGTCTGTGGTAACCTTGGTTTAGCAATTAAACTCGGATAAGAATTGTACCATTGTGTCCTTGCCTCTGGACCTGTTAGCGTAACGCGCATAAATATATGTGAATTGAAAAATTCTTCCTCATCTGGAGTCATATTCCCTAGTACCCAAGCCCAACTATCCCTTGCTGCTATCTTTTTCACTGTAGCGGTAATTCCTTCATGCATGACTGGCGACCATGTCAATTCATCTTCATCTATATCTCCATATATGATTAAATCAAAATACAATCCATCAGCCCCTGTAGTTGGAAAATTAAACGCATATGATGCGGGATTGATGTCTTTCACGATGAATCCATAGTCGTCGTGAAAGACATCAGCGAACCCATATCCAGTCAGCACTGGAGTAGCGAATTTGACGACGCCCCATTGTGTCCAAGGTAATATTATGGCATCACTGCGATTAACACTTCGACTATTTAATGCCAGCGAATGCCATGAAAACAACAATAATAATACCGCCAACGCCAACGGGATTTTTCGGGATAGTTTTGATAATAATTTTAGGGATAACTTCGAGGATATCAACGAAGCGAGAGTAAAAATTCGTCTGATGCGTCTATTTGATAAATTTAAAACATAGGTTTGCCAGTGCTGGTGTCTGGTGTCTGGTGTCTAAAATGATAATGCATTACGGTTTACCTGTCAAGTAACTTATTGTTTTATTTATCTTTTATGTGTTTATTTGCTTGTTAAATAAGCTATTTTAAAATTGATGAAAGTATAACCATTAAAAAAAAGTTTGGCTAGCTTTTTTTGGGGATTTTTTGGTAAAAATTATTTAGATGTGACTTCGATTAAGTTTTATGGAAAGCTTTAAGGTATTGAAATTTATTGTTTTTCCATAAAAAACAATAAAACAAAAAACAAATAAAATCAATATGTTATATAACAGTTTTTTGCCTAATATTGAGTTTTTTTGGTGGCTGGAGTGGATTGGGGCAGTGTTTTCGGACGTTTTATTCATTTGGTGTAAAAAATTGCTACTGTGATAACGTCTGAATAAGGGGATTTTGTGTAAAATTCCCCAATATTATTTGTATCATCCATAATACTTATCTTTTCAATACCATCTTTGCTTTACTGAGATGTTCAAATGTGTTCCTGACAAAGCATAGCCTCGCTAAACTTTTCTGTTTGGCATGCTCACCTCACTCTTTTGTCGGCGCATTCTGACGCCGGAATAAGACAAATAAAATAATCTCTTATTATGGTTTTATAGTTGTCGAGTTAATTTTATATGCATTAACCACCTATACGGCGTTAAAGTTACCAATAAGGAGCTTTAATCGCTCTTTAAATTTCTAAACCGCCTATACGGCGTTAAAGACATAATGTCACAAACTTTATCTTTATTTTCGTTTCTAAACCGCCTATACGGCGTTAAAGGGTCTGCCTCGCTAAGAATCGGCAAACCGTCGTTTCTAAACCGCCTATACGGCGTTAAAGTTGTTCTTGTACAGAATGCACCGTGAATATATTTTTTAAACCGCCTATACGGCGTTAAAGAGAAAAAAGATGGTTAGGATCTTAATTCTCTTTTTCTAAACCGCCTATACGGCGTTAAAGCACACTAGGTACATTACCACTTTTGTGGGCTATTTCTAAACCGCCTATACGGCGTTAAAGAAGATTAGCGCGAAACCTTGTGGAAAGATGGCTTTCTAAACCGCCTATACGGCGTTAAAGAAAACAGGTCGACGTAATGTTTTGCATGTGATTTTCTAAACCGCCTATACGGCGTTAAAGTAGAAATTAATATTCCATAAATCTCGCTGTATAAAGATAAACAACAATTTCAGTTTTGAAAACCCTTTTTTTTGACCTTTTTTCAACTTATTGATTTTATTTTATTTTAAATTAACGGTAAAAAAAGGGTTCTAAGGGTCTTGAAATCAAAACAAACCCGTTAAAATAAAATCAATATCTTTACTAACCTATTTTTGAGTAGCGCTTAGATTGTTTTTTAATGAAAAAAGTGCTTAAAATAAAAAACACAGGCTACCACCCAAAGGCATACTTTTAATTAATTGATTTTATTTGCTTTTTAAAGCTCTTTTATACTCAAAAAATAAACAACGCTTTCCCAAAGCTCTACAATATAGTATCCTACTGGCTATCATTTCAACTCAATCAAAGCCCAATACGCCGTGCAAACATTCATTTTGACTTTACGTAAAGTCTTTTACAGCAGTAATCTTCTTTTTAGTCTACGAATGTTAATTAGTTTAACGGGTTCGACGTTAGTTCCGTGGTATTTTGGACAAACTTCACTCGTTATCCCGCTTACGCTTGGTGTGGTGGCAGCGGGTTTGACCGAGATCGATACGCGTTTATTAAGTCGCTGTATTAATCTAATCCTTACATTGATCTGTTTTGCTATTGCGACCTTTTCGGTCGAGTTGCTATTTAATTATCCTGTGTTGTTTATTATTGGTTTAGTATCTTCGACTTTTATTTTTATTATGCTTGGTTCACTTGGACAACGTTATGGAGTAATTGCCTTTGGCTCACTTTTAATAGCTGCCTATACCATGCTTGGGCATAATTTATATACCGATAATTATACTTTGCCTTGTTTTCTGTTGCTCGGTGCACTTTGGTATAATGTTGTTTCGTTAATTGAATCCACCATCCAACCCATTCGCACAACCCAACAATCATTATCGATATGTTTTATTCAATTAGCTCAATATCTTGACGCCAAGGCGGCTATGTTTGATCCAGATGAGTCTGACGGTTTTAAAAAACAAACTTTGCAGCTAAACAATAGCAATAATCAGTTGATTAGTGCTTTTAATCACACTAAGCGTTCGTTATTTAATCGTTTAAAAAGCTATCGCGGACAAGTTTATATTAGAAAGATGCTTAGCTATTATTTTGTGGCGCAAGATATTCATGAACGCGCCAGTTCAGCGCATGGCCATTATCAAGCACTAAGTGTGCATTTTAAGCATAGTGATATTTTATTCCGGTTTGCACGTATTTTAAATTTGCAAGCCAAAGCTTGTGCCCAACTGGCAATAGCCATTAAATTAAATCAGACTTATCAGCATGATCCGCTATTTTCACGTTATTTTTCGTATCTTGAAGAGGCAATTAACCAGTATCATGCCAGTAATATGGCAAATCTGCTAATGATTAAGGCGCTGAAAAGTTTGCATCAAAATTTGCTCTCGATCGATCTATTACTTGCCAATATTGATACTGAACAGCATCTATCAAAAGATCAAGAAGATAATCAGTTAATTGATGAAGAGTTAACTCGTTTTCATGATATTTTTGCCAAAATTAAAGGCAATTTGACGATTAAATCTGCTCTGTTTCGTCATGCGATTCGTATGTGTGTGGTGTTTTTTGTAGGTTATATGGTCATTTATTTTTGTGACTTGCCACATGGTTATTGGATTATTTTAACCAGCTTATTTGTATGCCAGCCTAACTATTCCACCACAAAACATCGGTTAAAATTGCGTGTAATAGGCACTATTTTAGGGATCATAGTAGGTATTCCGTTAACGTTTTTATTTCCAAGCGTACCCGAACAGTTAGTGCTAATTATAATTACCGGTTGGCTGTTTTTTCTATTTAAGAATTCGCAATATGCTTATGCTACGGCATTTATTACGTTACTGGTGTTTTTTAGTTTTAGTTTGATTGGCGAAAGTAGCATTGCGGTTGCTATTTCACGCATTATTGCGACGTTGATCGGTTGTTTTATTGCTTGGTTTGCCGTGAGCTTTATTTGGCCTGATTGGCAGTTTAGAAATCTACCTAAACTTATCGATCGTGTTTGTCATGACGATAGCCAATACTTGGCGTTAATTGGTCGTCAGTATATGTCTGGCAAAACTAATGACCCGCAATATCGATTAGCAAGACGTGCAGCGCATGATAGTAATGCGGATTTATCCTCCTTAATTAGTTTGATGACTAAAGAGCCGCATATGAATCCAGCAGTTATTGATCAGGGATTTCGTTTATTAACGCTGAATCATACATTGATTAGTTATCTTTCGACTTTAGGTGCCCACCGTGATAAGTGTATTTCAAAACAGACGCTCGATCTATTTGATGATTTGTCGGTTTATATTATTAATCTGTTAAACGATAAAAAGATAGATAGCAAATACCAATCTATTAAACAGTCCATTGCTGATTATATTGAGACAATTTCGGTGCTTTCGACTGATGATGAAAAAGCCAATAACGATCTGTTAGTGATGCAACAATTGGCTTTGATTTTGGATATTTTGCCGGAAATTATTAAGATTGTAGCTCAGCTAGAACAATAAGTGTTTTAACAAACTGTCTGAAAGCGAACTGTAAAACAATAAATTGATGTGTACTTTAATCAAAAGAAGATATAACAGGCAAATATCAGATAATTCAAAAGGCAGAAAATAAAACTCTACATGATTTATTAGCTACTTAGATACATTAAACCTCATAGTTCATTTTGCTAAATTGGAGAAAAGTGAATGAAAATTATTACCAAACCAGCTTATATTGATAATAAATTAGTTGAATTAATGGAAAAATATACCAACTATTATATAGCGACTGCTTGGGCATCAATGAATTCAAACGCTGCATCTAAATTATTAGACAATGAAAAATACATAAATAAAATGGTAGTTGGAACCCTTTTTTATCAAACTCACCCAAATTTCATTAAAAACTTTGCGAGCCATAGTAATGTAAAATTCATATTAAAAACTGATAAAATTTTTCACCCTAAAGTGTATTTATTTTCAGATGAAAATGGCAATTGGGAATGTCTAATTGGTAGTGCTAATTTTACACAGGCAGCATTAACAAAAAATGATGAAATAATGATTCATATCACAAGTAATGATCAAGGCTCTGAAAAGATATTTACTGACATATTGAAAACCATTGATAGTTATTGGGAATATGCAGAAGAAATGACTGAAAAAATAACTGAATATACGAATTTATGGAAGAAAAATAAAAATAAACTAGATAGTCTAAGAAATGTTTATGGTGGATATACAAGCAAAAAAAGTATGATAAAGTCAAATATTCTTTCACTACAATGGGATGAATATTATGAAAAAATACGTAGTACAATAGATAAACAAGATGATTCATTTTCTGAACGCATTAAGGTTCTGCAAAAGATTAATAATTACTTCACAGAAAAACAAATCTTCTCTAGTTTTACTAAATTACAACGAAAGCAAGTGGCTGGCTTAATAGATGATGGTTCAGAAATTAAGTGGAAATGGTTTGGTAGCATGGTTGGTGCAGGAGTATTTCATAGCAAAATAAATAATAATGATCCTAACATATCAAATGCCCTTAATTGTATACCATTGACAGGTCCTGTAAATGAAGCTCACTACAATCAATTTATTAAAACATTCAAGCAGGCATTTCCTACTGGTAAATGTGGGATTGGCATTGCAAGTAGGTTATTAGCAATGAAACGCCCTGATTACTTTGTGTGTTTAGATGGGAAAAATCGCTCAGCATTATGCAAAGATTTTGGTATACCTCAAAAAATCGACTTTGAAACATATTGGGAACAAATTATAGCACGAATCATTGATTCAGTATGGTGGTCATCTAGCTATCCTGAGGATTCAAGAAAAGAAGAAAAACAAGCTTGGAATGGTCGCGTTGCCATGATTGATGCTATCTTCTATCAGCACAAGGAGTAACTCATTTTTTACTGAAATAAAAAGGAAAAGCTGTAATAAATATACATAAACAACAAAATTAACGCCTTATCATCGACAAGAGATATGGCGTCTATATCCTAAAGAAATAAGACCCCATTCTAAATTTTGTGTATTTGTAAGTTAAAAATGATAGTTGATTTCTATTTAATATTGCAATTGGTAAACCTTATCCTGCATCCACCGTTGCCATTGGATTTTATTCATTCACTGATATTTACGATGATATTACTCAAAATAATATTAGACATAGTCACACCGCTCTGTTTTGTTATGCATGTTGAATATAACACCCTAAAGACCTGTTAACAAGTCTTATTAGTACTTGTTACTCTTTAAAATAATTCTAATTTTGTATTATTTACAGTATTAAACGATTTAACTTTAGGTATCAAACTGATGTGTTAGATTGATAACATTCAAAAACCCCATCAAGCATAAAATAATATTGAACCATATTGAATATTAAACGCTAAAATAAACAATATTATTTTCTATCAGAGTTAGGTAATAACGATAAGGTATTTTATATCATAAATCACTAAGCCGTATTGGCAATTGATAGTTTGTCTTTTTTAAGAGATAACATAAGTAAACCGCTTGTAAGATATGAGTTATGGCTATTTGTGGGTGACTGAGAATTTTGCTTAAAGCGGTACTTAATGTGTTTAATCCTAAGGTATCGCAATCATATTGAAGCGTGGCTAGTTGTTGTTTTTGCTCTATCAATAATTCAAGTCGTCCAGAACTTGTCACACTCTCAAGTATCGTTAAAAGCGGTTGAATAATTGAGGTTGTAAACGCATCTTTCATATAATGATTTTCACCTAGCTGCTGTTTATGTGCTAAATAAGTATTTGTGATAAATTTTTGTTTAAAGATGGATTTTTTGTTTTTATACCAGAAATCTTCAAAATCCAGGCTTAATGTTTTGATCTCTCCTGTTAGTTGATCTTTGTAAAGCAATGCAAAAGGTTCTAAATCTAAGAAGTTATCATTTTTTACACAGTTAGCAAACACGGTTAAGGGTTGATTGTTAGTTTCTAAAAAACTTGTTAGAACATCAATACGCAATTTTTCATATTCATCCCAAAAGATGCATAAAAACAGGCTATTTCCATCATTATCAAGCACTTTCCAAACTAAATTTTGTCTAATTTCGTCTATATAAGGTTTATTTGAGTTGGCTATATGAAGAATTAACATCTCATTAAAAGGAGAATCATCTAAACTATTATCTTGTAAATAGTCGCTCAATATTGACCAATTTTGAAAGCCTGCTTTTGATCTAAAATCATGGTAATTTTCATCACTCCATGCTGTTTCTTGTAAAGTACCAGTCGATCCATGACTCGATAACTCGCCGCTATCTGATACACGAGGTTGATGAAGCTTTATTGCTTTTTGCATTAACATATAGGGAGATGTTTGCCATATTGACATACTATTCCAAACCATTAAGCGATTAAAATTGATATCGTTTTTATAGGATCTGGCTAATGTGGTTTCTTGATATTGTTGTTTTTCACTATCCCAAAAGTAGAAAGTTGCACCAATCGCCCCTGTTTTACTTTGCCACCAACGCCCACCTAATGGCAAGAGATCAAGTGCTTGTAATTCTGTTTTATATTGGCGTTTTATTCGACCTCGTAATTTGAATAGTTGCTCACCCTGATGATGTAATAACATTTCGGTATAGGCTTTTACCTGCCCCAAAAAAAGGAGTATATCTTGCTCTTCGACAGTAAAGTGACGTTTGGCAAGTAATTCAACTAATTGGCAAAGATGCCGAAGCATTGCAGCCAAACGAGGTAACCCTTGCGATCTTGCCGACATATTGAGTAATTGTAGCTGTTCAGCTTGGCTATGGCTCACATGAGACAAACCTTGCTTAATAAGTGTATAAATATGCTGTTGAATCTGTTTAATGAGCGTAATTTCATCAGCAGAAAGCTGATCAACCTCGTGTGTTATGCTTTGTCGACATTCTATTGGCCACGTCCATATTTTATTATTTTTTTCAAATAGATAAGCAATAACTGCTAAATGTACTGCCATTTTTTGTTTTGTGGGGAATGCTGAAATCATCCCATCAAAGCCAGTGCCTGCCATATAAATAATGGGAGTATCACTCTCTGGTACAATAATTCGTATTTGTGAATCTTGATATTCAATTGTCACTAAGGGATTTTTTTGCCAGTCACAAACCAATTGGTAAGCGGTAAACATATTGGTTTTGCTAGCTTTTTTTAAGAGTTTGCTGGCATCTAATGACAACAATTCTGTTAACACGTTAGCTAAAGGTCTTATTGTTTCAAGCTGTTTTGTACTTATTTTATTATCAGAATTATGCGAATCATTGGATTGATCTAACAGCTTAATTTGATCGTCATCATCGATGTTATTGCTATCGGTAATAGGATCTAACAATGAAGCATTTGATTGTAGCCATAAAACAGCCGATATAATGTGCTTACAATGTCCGAGAGCGGGGCAATTGCAACTGGCGGCCTGAATACCTTGAGCTGATAACCTGACTTGCTGACCATCCGCTTCGAATTCTAAATAATCTTCATTATTTTTTTCAACTAATGTAACTTTATTAGCCTCGATATCTTTACGCGCACGGCGAACTAAACCAATATTGGCATAAAGTGCCAATGCCTCTTGATCATAATTTAAATAAATATGTTGCCAACTCATTGCATGACCTCCGCTAACCAAGCAGCAAAATGTTCTGGTGTTAATGCGGCAATTTGCATACCCCGATTAGCTAACTGCTGTGAAATTTGCAAATCATAAACAGGATCAGCATTATCATCTAACGCCGCTAAACCTAACATTTTGACTCGATTACTGTTCATTCTTGAAACGGTTGTATAAAGGTGAATTAATGCCCCGCCTTCACAAAAATCACTAATTAATACCACAATAGTTCGTTGTGGATTTTTAATTTTTTGTTCAGCATAATTAAATGCTTTGGCAATATCAGTGCCGCCACCTAACTGGACAGTCATTAAAACTTCAACAGGATCATGGGCTAAGTGAGACAGATCAACAATTTGAGTGTCAAAAACCAATAGATGTAAATTAACAGAAGGTAATTTAGCCATAATACTGGCACAAACAGCAGAATAGATAATTGAACTATCCATTGAGGCGCTTTGATCAACACATAAAATAATATCCCATGGTAAGTGCTTATTGGCGCGAGAATTAAAAATCGCATTTTCAATAATCATTTGCTGTTTTTGCTGATCAAAATGTTTCAAATTGGCCTTAATTGTTGCTCGCCAATCGAAATTTTGGTTACAACATATTTTAGAACGACGAAAGCGATTTTTTTTGCCAGCCAAAGCATTAACAAAATTGGATTTGATTTTTTGTAAAATCTCATCAACAACTTTTTGAATCAGTTCTTTAACCGCTAAGTAGACTTCGCTTTTTAATTGTCCTCGCAAATTCATTAATAAACGAACTGAATTCATATTCGCTTCTAACGCGTGAATAACATTAGGATCATCTAAAATTCCTTGCAACTGATAACGGGCAATAGCCTGCTGTTGCAGGCGTTCAAATGTGCTTTTTGGAAACAATTTTCGCGTTTTATTAAGCCAATTTACGGTATTAAATACCGAATTTTCATTGCCACCAGGTGAAATCTTTTTTCGAACACTATTCCCATTATCCTCACTACCTATTTTCAGACCTCGCTTACGGTATTCATTCTGATAAAGATAATTTAATGATTGTTCTAAGTTATGATCATGTTGGTTAAATGTTGCCTGATTAAGATGTTCATCAGCATATTTTCCTAATATTAACCGCCAGCGCTTAACATGATTAACATTATTGGTATCAATGATTTTTTTATTGTCACTCATGCTAAATCCTTACTGTTTAAACCAATCTTGTAGCTGTTGTTGCTCTATATGTTGGCAGACAGATAATTCCAAAGAAAGTGATTTTTGTAAGTCTTCGTCACTAAATTTATATTGCTGAAAACTCAGTTTTTCTTTTTGGGCGTTATATTTTTTAGAAATTTTTTCGGCAATCATTGCATTTTGTTTAGGTGTGAGTTGTGTAAATGCAAGCCGTAAATCAGGAAGTATTTTAATAAATTGCTCTTGTTCCCAATGCGCTAATAACTCATCAAGGCTTGTTAATAATTGTGAGGAGTGGATAATTAATTCAGGCGCACATTGCATTATCCCCATAAAATAGCAACTTGCCTGTTCATATTGGGCACCTGAATCAAAAGCCACTTTTATTTTATGATCGAGTTCTGATTGACTGATTTGACAGTCCAAATAAGCAATACTATCAATGGCTCCACAAATCAATGGCGCTTTGTTTAATCGCGGTTGTAAACGATACAAATTTAGGTAAAAATCCTGTTTCAACTTTTTTACATCCAGTTGCTCTGGTAGATTATTGATTAGATTTCTAAATAATAATAATGTTTTTAAATTTTCTTGCTGTTGCTCTGTATTAGGTTGCTTTAATGCATCAAGCAAGAAAAAAGCTTGTTGTGGCAATTTAGCTAGCAACGCTAGCAAAGTTGAGCTAGCATTAAGCGCTAAAAAGTCCCGACCTTGCCATAAATACAGTAAACGATGCCCACAATTTACTACTGACAATAAATTATTATCGACGTCTAGATAAGTTGATAACTTAGCCAATAATTGGGTAAAGTAGGATTGTAATCCCATTAAAGCGGCTTGTATCACCCCTTTTACCGCACTCTGACAAGAGTGTGCTGTGCCTTCTTCAGTTAATTGTTCCATCGACTGTTGTAATTTTTGTAAAGCAATCTGTTCAAGTTGGGTGCCTTGCTCTGACAGTTCAATTAGCCTAGCTTCAACCATCGGTGTCCATAGATATTGCCAATCTTCGAACATAATAGTTAATCGCGTACCATACTGATAATTGGGTCCATCAAGACGATTAGCAAATCCAACGTCTAAAAAGGCAAGCAGATGTAAAAACCGGCTTCGTTGCCGATGCTCTGGTTTACGGTAAATATCAATATGCGTGATTTTAGGTAATGTATCGTCCAACTTAAAACGGTATTGTTTAAGTGTTGCATAAACTTGATTGACAAGTGGCGGGGATGCTATGTTGTCAGGAATTTGCCCTAATTGATTCCCCGATAAACTACGATAAACTATTTGCCAAAAATCACTGCGTACATCGTGAATGCTCCCTTTGATAAAAGCCGATTGCATACCATCAAGCAAATCATAACGCCCAGGGCCGTAATGGCCTCGAAGTTCGGCTAATAAGCAGGCTTGTTCAATCGCTGACTTTAAGGGGATAAAGCCAATAGCATCACTATCGCTTTGCTTTTTTCGCAGTTTATCAGCGATAGCTGACAAAAACTCGAGAGCTTGCGCTTGGCGATAACCTTGGGTTGTTTGTGACTGGTTAGGGTTTTGTTCATAAGCCAACATCGATAGCCAAGATTCTTGATAATAAGCAGGAGAGTTCATCCCTGCTGTATAACCATTTAATGCATCAAGACGATCAAAACTATAACGAATAAGCCAAGTTCGATCCCGATCGCCATTTTTTTGCTGTCGATTAAATCGGGTAATATCGGATTTTTTCGGTAAAACAAGCTTGTTTTGCCATAATCCTTCAAATAATGCTAGCGTATGAAATCCACCTGTAACTACCACAATTTTCGCATCGGGTGTTGATTTTTTTAATCGCCCAATGGCAGTTAACATATGCTGCTCTCGCTGGCTAGAGCCTTCTGCTTCGAGTGATGATGAATCGTAATCAAGCCTCGCCATTGCACACCAAATAAAGGTATCTTCAAAAAATGTTTGCCAATCAGCAAGATCGGTAAAATTTCTTAATTCAAATAAATGTTCCCAAACTTCGTCATGATCGCGGCAATGTAATTTTTTAGCTAATTGAGTAATGTATTGACTATGTTTTAAATAGGTCTCAGAAAGTAATGATTTGCTCTGCTGTGGTGTGAATTCTTGAGTCACTTGTTCTGCCCAAGGCAGATCAATAAATTGAATCTTTGCATTGTATTGTTTTGCCAATTGTATTGCTTGCCACTCTGGGGAGTAACTACAAAATGGATAAAATGCAGAGCGAGTAATTTGATGCGCTGGCATGTTCGCCGTATCATCTTCTTCATATTCATCATTCGTCTCAAGAACGATTTGATCTAATTGAAGATCTGTTTGACAAAGTATAGCAATGGGCGGCTGTGTCTTATTATTTAGTAATTCCTCAAGTATTGCTGAAAAGCTATCAGGTGCTTCAATCAACACATGAGTCGGCTTAATTTGCGTGATCAACTGCCGCAAAGCATAACTACATGCAGGACTATGATGGCGCACAGGAGCAAAATAGATCTGCACTTGTTGTAATGCATCTCGACATGTTAAAGCATTTTGTAGGCGTTGTGGTAATGGTGATCGAGCCATAATGATTATCTATTTATTATTTCCAGAATTTTTTAGACACCTGATAGAATGAATGCCATACAGGTGAATTTTTGGCTCGTTCACGCACCACATTATCCATATAAAATTGAATCCGTTTAATATCATCAGCATTATCTTTTAAAACAACGCCAATAAGCTGTTTAGCAATATGCCTACCCTCTAAGGTACCCTCATCAAAATAATAGGCATCTAATGCTGAGGCATACACAATATTGACAGCTTCTGCTGTTGACATCACCGCATCTGGTGTTTTCAGCTTGGTGCCTGCTTGCGTTTGTCCTTGTCTTAACTCTTGAAACGTTGTTACTAATAGTTCAATGACATCGACTGGAATGATTATTTGCGATTTTAGTTCGCCTAATTCCTGATTAAGTTGCATTTGAATTAATTCTATTTCAAAGTTTTTATCGGTAATTGGATTAACGGTTTCAAAATTGAAACGACGTTTTAATGCGGCTGACATCTCATGCACACCACGATCTTGTAAGTTTGCTGTGCCAATAAGATTAAATCCTGGTTTTGCACTAATTTTGGCATTCTGCCCCATTTCGGGAATCATCATTTGCTTTTCAGACATCAAAGACACAAGCACGTCTTGAATTTCGGGTGGACAACGTGTGATCTCTTCAAAACGCACAATTTTACCTTGCTGCATACCGTGGTAAATCGGCGAGCCAACCAATGCCCGTTCAGTTGGGCCTTCGGCTAATAATAAAGCATAATTCCAAGAGTATCTGATATGATCTTCACTTGTCCCTGCCGTGCCTTGAATAGTTAGGTTTGAATCACCGCTGATTGCTGCAGCTAACAGTTCAGATAACATCGATTTAGCCGTACCAGGTTCGCCAACTAACATTAAACCTTGTTTACCAAGCAAAGAGACAATCGCTCGATCAACAAGGGGATCGTCGCCAAAAAATTTACGGCTGATGCCAATCTCCTCATTGCCCAAAATAAACGTTCGCACCGATTTTGGTGATAACTGCCAACCTTTAGGTTTATTGTTATGACTATCCAATTTCAGCAACTTATTTAACTCGTTAGCATAACGTTGTTCTGCGCTTAAGCGAATGGCTTGTGTGTGTTTTACCATAATCCTTTCTTCTCCCACTCTGGGTCAAAACCGCTTGAGGCATTAGCCACAGCCATATAATCAGCATAAGCTTCTGCTAGTAATACTGGCGGCACATCGTTGATATCAATTGCATTGCAGTTTCCACCCTGCTTTTTACTAAAATATAGATTGTAAAGTACAGCAGGAATATTCTCTTCTGGCACATAGCTACCACTAAATTCAATATTGATATAAAGCTCAAGCTCACTAAAATATTTATAATAGCCGTAAAAACAAGCACCGTCTTCAATATTGTCTCGTTTGTATCCTTGTTTAATCAATATATTTCGTATAGTAAAACTATCTGTTAGCCAGCCTTTACGATCATCAATAATATTTTCTGTAATATGGCTAACATCAGGCAACGAATGGTTAAACTGTGCAAATAGTAGCGAAACTTTGTAATCTGTAAGATGTTTTTGCCACGTTTTGACCATATCGTTAGTTAACAATGCACTATGCGCAAAAGTAATATGGTTTTCCTTACTAAGCTTAATCTCGTCATCATTTAAATCAATTAAACTGCCATCTTCGGTTGGGCGAAAACTCTTGATAATTACCCCCGCTTCATTCACTTCAAGCCACACTAAACGTTGAATTAATAGACGCATAATAGGATGGCTATAGAGATATTCTTGCCATGCTAAAACAGACCAACGTCGTTGCAAACACATGGCTTCGTATAGGCGAGCTGTTTGTAATTCAAGCAATTGCTTCAGTGCTTTTTTGCTATTACTAAATTGTTTTTTGGCTTCTTTGACTAATGTTTCATCTTCAGATTTACGCGCTTCGGGCAGTGTTTTAATTTCTTTACCTTCGTCGTTTTTCAATACAAATTTGAATTTATCATCTAATGTGACTGTAAAAATTCGCTCACCATAATCAAGGCTCAACACGCCGGATTCATCTAAACCTACGGTTGGAATGGTGCGATCAGCCAGTTCATCAGCCGTCCACTGTTTTTGCTCAGCAATTTGGTTAATCAATAATTTTGCCTTTTTTTGCACGGACGGCGTTCGATAACGACGTGCAATTGATAATAAAAATTGAATAATCAGCGGATCGTCACTAACAGCTATTGATTCCAGCATAGCTTCAATTTGACCACGCCTGATTTGGTAATTTTTAATATAGTTTTTTACTATCGATACAGCGACATTACCTTGTATGCCACCAATTAGTGATAATACACCTTTTGATTTAATGGCTGAACCCACTAAGCGAGAAAGTACTTCTTGCTTTATCATTTCGAAAGCTTCGTTTAAAGTCATATTTTCATATTGACCATAATATTCGGGATAACGCTTTGCATAATCTAAATAATCTTTCCAACGCTGTTTTGCTTTTAAATTGGCCTCCATTTCGGCTTCTTCAAGTGTTGGCGTTAACGTGTCTTGCTTAATAAAAGCGTGTAAAATAAATACCCCTAATTCGTGTTGACTTTTGAGGCTTAAAAGGCGGGTATAAATGATTAATAATGGATTAGCAGGCTCTTTTAATTTTATCGCAAGCCAAATCCACCAAGTAATAATTTGAGGTTCGACCACCTTACCACTTTGCCAAGTTAATACTGGGATTAAACTTTCATCAAACCATTTAGCATCTGCTGGTTTTTTGCTCGTTAAGCCTTTTTGTGCATCATCAAGTAATTTAGCTGGCGTTAAATACTGGTTTATATTTTCACCTAAACTTTCAAGTGCAGCTAATAACGTTGCTTGCACCGATTCAGATTTCTCTTTGTTTAGCGCATTATTTAGTGCTTTTATTGATGATTTCTGTCCTAATTTTACTAGCCACTTGGCAGCTAAAATACGCTGCGATTGTTTAGTTGACATCAACGCCTCTTCCACTCGGCAATGAATATCAGGCAACACACTTAATGCTTTTTGCGCTAATAAACGTAATGATTGAATTTCACCTAATGCCAGTTCAAGCAGATAAGTCACATATTTAGCGGGTAACTTCGGGAAAAAGGTTAATATTTTTATCCCTCGTTCTTTCTCAAAAAAATAATCACTGTTTTGCACTTCCTGACTTGGCAATAGTCCCAATGCTTCATCAAGATAAACGGAATTTTCGGCAAAAAATGGCCAAACTAAATTAGGATCGACCTCAGTTGTGGTTTCATAATAATAATTCATTAAAAATGCGGCAGCGATGGTACGTTTCGCATCTGGCACATAATCTATTTTATTCATTACTTCAACTAACTGGCGTAAGTCAGTACGTAACAAGATTTCATGATGAGAAAAACTCAAACCTAAATGAAAGGAATTAGGCTTACGATGACAAATTTTTTCCGCACGTAATAAGTGGTAAAGATTAAATTCGGGCAACGATGGCAAACGCCCTTTATTCAAAATAACTTCATAAATTAATTTGTTTTTTATATCCGTCTGATCGATATCACCTTTACCATTTAAACAATCAAAAATCGCATCTAAATCACTAACAGTAATTATTTTTAATTGCGCATAACGCTGTTGCTCAGATGTTATTTTGTAACCATACTCTTGGTTATATTGAATTTCCTGTTCTGCTTTCTTTTGCTGTTGAACTAATACTTCTTGGTAGTTTTGTTGTAAAATATCTCGTGCTTTAGAAGGTAAATCAACTTCAACGACCGATTCAAAAGGAGGAATAATTAATTCGATTTCTTGCTGTTTAGCATCCTCATTGCCACTTAATCGTGATAGTGCACCTTCAATAGTTTTAATCACGGTTTTATTGGTCTGCCGAGTTAATACTTCTTCTAAAATCTGGCGATCAACGGATAATCTAGCCAATAAGTTTACCGCATGGCAACGTTGCTTAGGCGTTCCTTGGTCTAATAAAGCTTGTAACTCAGTTTGCACTATGTCAATTGGTAAACTTAGTAATAAGGTTGTTGCCAACTCACTGATTGCTTTTATGTTACTTGTTGATTGTTTTACAAGCAAATCAATCACATCTTGTTTAAGTTCGACTTGGTTGGCAATATATTGTAATTGCTGTAATTGACCGACTCTAGAAAGACCCTGTTCAGGCAAGGTTTTAAACCATTCAAGATGATCATAAATATAGGGCAATAAACCATTAATCATAAACACATAATGAAAACACTTTAAATAAGATTCTGGTGTTTGTTGGCGGTCAAAAATAGCAAATAATAGCTGTTTCCCTAGCCCTTTTTGTTCTATTTCGAGCAATTGATGTAATTGTTGAACAGACCAATTTTGACGTTCAAGAATAATTTGTTCAGCATTTTGATTATAGCTAAACAAAGTTGAAACCAATCCATCTAAAAATAGATATAAAAACCATAAAGGTAAATTTGGCGTGATGACATCAATATTTTTTTGTTCTGAATAAACGCGACTTTGCTGCATATTTTCAATATAGGTTGCAGCCAATACCTTACCAAAACGGATAATCTGTTCTGGCGTATAGTTATCCGTCCATTGTCGATAAAATAGTGCTCTCGCTTTTATTGGTTGCTTTTTCTCAGTGAAATAATAAATGATATTAGTCGCACCAGGAAAGCCTAGACGCCCATAAACTCGCTTCTCATTATTATACATTTGCGATAATTGATTTAGATCCTCTAAAACTTGAGGATCTTGACCTTGTAAAATATATTTACAAATTCGCTCAGGAATCAATTTATCTAATCCCCGCAAAATCTCAAAACATGCTAATAAATTGCATTCATTGCTGTTAGCGCTATCCTTTACCATAGTAACTTATCCTCCCAATCAGGATCAAAGCCACTACACGCATCTGCAACCGCCATATAGTTAGCATAACCTTCAGCGAGTAACACTGGCGGCAATTTATTGAGTGCTATTGCTCTATCTTTTAAACCTGGCTTTTTACTAAAATAGAGGTCAAAAAGAGCAACAGGGATATTTTCTTCTGGTACCATGCTGCCACTAAATTCAATATTAATATACAGGTTAAGACTAGCAAAATACTTATAATAACCATAAAAACAACCTGCATCTTCAACATTGTCACGCTTATAATCCAATTTGGTTAAGATACCTCGTATCGTGAAACTGTCAGTTAACCAACCTAAACGTTCATCAATAATGTCATCTTTAATTTTACTCATATCTGGTAATGAATGAGTCAATTGATCAAATAGCTCGGTGACTTTATAATCTTTAAGATGATCTTGCCATTTTACGGTGATATCACTTGGCAACATTGCCGAATGGGCAAGGGCAATGCGATTTCCTTCATTTAGTTCTATTTCGTCATCTTCAGTTGTAATTAAGCTACCATCCTCCGTTGGTCTAAAGCTGCTTATCACCTGTCCATTTTCATCTAATTCAAGCCAGATTAAACGTTGAATAAGCCGTCCTACGATAGGATGTGGCTGTAGGTATTTTTGCCAATCCTCTACTCGCCATTGACGCTGTGTACACATAGCTTCATAAAAGCGGGTAATTTGCATATTGAGCAATTGCGTTAGTTCTTTTTTACTGTTGGAAAACTGTTTTTTTGCCTCTTTCACTAAGGCTTGATCTTCGCTTTTTCGGGCTTCTGGTAAGGATTTAATTTCGTCACCATCTGCATTTTTTAAATGCCATTTAAACTTATCATCAAAAGTAGCTGTAAATGTGCGTTCACCATAATCAAGGGTTAACACACCATTATCATCTAGCCCTGCGGTAGATATGGTGCGATCAGCTAGTTCATCAGTAGTCCAGCCATTGCGTTCTGCAATACTTTCTACCAATAAGCGGGCTTTTTCTTGTACAGATGCAGCACGATAACGGCGGGCAAGCGATAGCAAGAGTTGCGTGATCAACGGATCATCACTTTGAGCAAGCGGTTCAAGCATCGCCTCAATTTGCGCTCGTCGTTGTTGATGATCTTTCATAAAACTACGTAATAACGAAACTGCAATATGACCTTTAATACCACTAGTTAATGCTAATAATCCTTTCGCTTTAATGGCTGAACCAAGATAGACTGCCAAAGCCTCTTTTTTTATCTCTTCAAATACTTGTTCAAAAGTAATATTGGCATAACTAGGGTAGTATTGAGGGTGTTGCTGGTAGTAGCCAATATATCGCTGCAATCGCTTATCGGCTAATGAATTGGCTTTTGCTTCGGCATCTTCTACCGTTGGCATTCGCGTATCTTGCTTAATAAAGCTTTGTAAAATAAATTCGCCTAATTGCTGTTGGCTTTGCTGACTTAATAAGCGACTATAAATAATTAACAATGGATTAGCTGGATCTTTTAATTTGACCGCTAACCACGCCCACCATTCAATAATTTGAGGATCAACTGCATCACCATTTTTCCATGTTAATGGCGGAATTAGATTTTTATCAAACCAGTCAAAATCAGCAGGTTTTTTACCTTTTAAGCCTTTTTGCGCATCGGTTAATAGTTTTTTAACGGTTAGATGTTGACTAATATCTTCGCCTAATTTTTCTAAAGCGACTAATAAAACAGCTTGTACAGTTTCGCGTTTTTCTTTTTTTAAGGCATTATTTAATGCTTTAATTGAAGATTTTTTTCCTAACTCTGCTAACCAATTAGCGGCGGCAATTCGCACCTCTTGCTTTGCTGATGTTAAAGCTTGTTCAACTTGGCAATGAATATTAGTAATCACACTTAAAGCGTTTTGTGCGGCATAGCGTACTTGTTTACTTTCGCCCAAAGCTAATTCAAATAGATAAGCAACATATTTAGTTGGAATATTTGGGAAAGTTTGTAATATTTTAATGGTACTTTCTACATCAACATTAAGATAAGACCAGGCTTCTTGTTTGGCAGCAAAACCTAAGGCCTCATCAAGCAAAAATTCGTTTTCAGCAAAAAATGGCCATAATTTGTGTGGTTCATTTTCATAGACATCGTGATAGGTATCTTTGGTTAAAAATGGCACAGCAACGACATAGGGCACATGCTGAGAATAATTGATTTTTACTAATACATCAGCAATTTGTCTAAGATCTAATTTTTTTATAAATTCATTTTTTTCATATAATCTTTCGAAATAATAAACGCCTATATCTTTATCAGCTAATTGAGTCGCTCGTAATAGATGAAAAAGCGTAAATTCAGGTAGATTCTGTAACCTTTTTTTGGCTAATAAAAATGTAATATCGATATTTTTATTGATTTTTTTGAGTAACGCCGAATATTCAATCTTACCATTTAAATAGTGATAGACATCATCTAAATCCTGTGAGGTAATCGTTTTTAACGTTTTATAGTATTTTCTTGCCCAATTGTATGGAAGGTTATATTTTTTGTTATCTTCAACTTCTTTTTGTGCCGCTTTTTCACTTTCTATTAAATGTTCTTCATAATTTTGCTGCAAAATATCACGAGCAATAATGGGTAAATCAACATCATCGATTGGCTCAAAATCAGGAATTATCAAAGTTGCTTGTTGTTCGGCTGTATTTGCACTTTCAAGTCGTGATAAAGCACTCTCGATAGCAGCTATGACCGTTTTGTTGGTTTCGTTAGTCAAAGCTTGTTGCAAAATTGTCGGATCAGAGGATATTCTAGCCTGTAATGCGGCAGCATGACTACGCTGCTTAACTGTGCCAGCAGTTAACAAACGTTGTAAATGGGGCTTTACTATTTCGACAGGGGAACTAAGTAACATTTCAGTTGCTAGCTGACTAATTTGTTTGGAGCTATTTAATGACTGCACAGCAATAAAATCAATCAGCGGTATTTTCAGTTCAGGATGTTTTCGAATATATTTTAATTGTTCGACTTGCCCTAATATCGCAATACCTTGATTCGGTAACTGTTTGAATAATTCAATATGCTCAATAATATAAGGCAACAGACCATTAATCATAAAGAAATATTGAAAACAGCTGCTATATGTAATATTTTGGCGGTCAAAAATAGCAAATAATAACTTTTTACCTAATCCTGATTCCTCAATCTCTAACAACTCATACAATTGTTTAATTGACCAATTTTTTCGTTCATCAATCCGATCTTCATTGTTACAACAAATCGGTAACGTAGTAATCAATCCATCATATAACAGGTATAGAAACCAAGAGGGTAACTCTGGAGTAATTAGTTTAATAAAACGTAAATTACTACATAACGCCGTTAAAACTCGTGCAAAACGGATTATCTGTTCAAAAGTATAATCATCAGTCCACCGCTGATAAAAAGCCATTCTTGCCTTTTCGGATGAATTGAGTTTGTCATAAATATCTGTCCAATAAAAATCACAAGGTCTTCGAAGTAACTCATAAAGTTTATTAGCTGTGTTTGAAGACTGACTCAATTGATTTAAATCAACTAATACATTTATTTCATCACCCTGTAAGATATATTGAGTAATGCGCGCTGGCATGGTTTTATCCAGTTCTTTTACTGGGTCAAATATAGCGGTAATTAATTGTTGTGATGATAATTCATTTATTTTTTTCATATTCCTTTCTTCTCCCATTCTGGATCAAATCCGCTACATACCTTAGCAACAGCCATATAATCAGCATAACCTTCAGCAAGTAATACACGCGGAACTTTGCTAAGTTCTATAGTATGATAGTGCCAATCCTGCTTTTGGCTGAAACTAACATGGTAAAGCACCACAGGAATGTTTTTTTCGGGCACATAGCTGCCGCTAAACTCAATATTAATATAAAATTGATTATCGCTAAAGTATTTATAATAACTATAAAAGCATGCCCCATCTTCGATATTGTTTCTTTGGTAACCGACTTTGGTCAAAATACTACGTAGAGTAAAGCTATCAGTTAACCAGCCTTTACGGTCATCAATTGTGTTATTTTTAATTGTATTCACATCACCGATAACAAAAGGTATTACGATTAAATACACTAAAAGTGTTGCAATATATTATTTTAGCTCTAGGTTAGCTTTTTGTTTATTATTGTAAAATAAGCTTTCTTATACATCCTTGTAAAGCTTTAATAGCTATTGGCATTGCTCCTTTAACCAGCTTATTTCTTGCGCCCAGATATCGGGATCAATGGTTTCTAAAATAAGGGGAATTTCATCAATTCTTGGATCTTGCATAATATATTTAAAGGCTACTTCGCCAATATTGCCTTTGCCTAAGCTATGATGACGATCAACATGGCTGGCAAATTCGCTTTTGGCATCGTTTAAGTGCATGCCTCGCAAGTATTGAAAACCTACAATTTTTTCAAATTCGGCAAAGGTTTCTTGGCAGGCTTTTTCAGTACGCAAGTCATAGCCAGCAGCAAAGGCGTGGCAAGTGTCAATACAAACGCCAACTCGGCTTTTATCTTCAACTTGGTCAATGATCTGGGCAAGATGTTCAAATTTATAGCCTAAGTTAGAGCCTTGCCCCGCAGTATTTTCAATAACAGCAACGACATTTTGTGTTTTATCAAGCGTTATATTAATCGATTCGGCAATGCGAGATAAACATTCATCAACCGAAATCTGTTTTAAGTCACTACCTGGGTGAAAATTAAGTAATGTCAGTCCTAGCTGTTCGCACCGTTGCATTTCGTCTAAAAAGGCGGTGCGAGATTTTTCGAGCTGTTCTCGATCTGGATGGCCTAAATTAATTAAGTAACTATCGTGCGGTAAGATCTGTTTGCTAGTAAAGCCATACCTTTCGCAACGCTTTTTGAAGCTGTCGATGATTGTGGGTTCAAGCGGTTTGGCGTGCCATTGTCGTTGATTTTTGGTAAATAGCGCAAATGCGGTTGCGCCAATTTGATAGGCGTTAATTGGGGCATTGTCTACCCCACCTGCTGCACTTACATGTGCACCAATGTATTTCATGTTGTGTCCTAATAACGTTGTTGGTTGATAATTAGTTGGAACCGCTATTGCGTTGTAGCTGATCACGTAAATTAGGTGGAATCCCTTTAATCACTAGAGAGTCAGTTTGCGGATCCCACTTAATGCGCTCACCTAATAAATTCGAATCGAAGCTTAATGTTAATCCCCCACCACTACCTGAGAATTTTTTAAGCTGACGCAGTGCACTACGATCAACGGGAAACGTTTCTTCTAAATCATATTCACTGTTTTTAATAAATTCAATAAAGTTATTGTCAACACTGGCAGGTAGTTCGTTGGCCAAATTTTTCAGTTCAATTTCTTCGCCTGCTTGTAATTGGGCTTGGCAGTAGTTATAAACGTTTTCGCGCGCGCTGGTTTTGTCTTGCTTGTCAAATTGCATTTCTTGACAGTAATCATCAACCGCTTTAACAAGCGTTTTGTTTTGCGCTTTTGCATCTAATCCCTCACTTGCACCTAAATAGTCCATAAAAAAGTCAGATACTTTTCGCCCTACTCGTCCTTTTAAAAAGGTCAAATATCGCTTTGAGTCGGCTTGGGTTTCCCATTCGGTGATATCTATACGGGCAATAATATCGGCATGATCAATATCTAGGTATTGCGTTTCGCTAATATCTAAGTCTTCATTAACTAGCATACTTAAACAACTATTTAAAACCGCAATAATCAAGTATTCAACCGCCAAATAACGGTACTGGCAAAATACTACCGTTCCCCCTTCCGCAAAAGGGTATTTAGCCAACTCGTTACGCAGTTGTTTGGTGGATTCTTGGCTAAAATGTAAGAAGTCTTGATTGCCAAGGCGTAGTTCTTTTAGTGATTGTTCAAATAAGCTGTCACTATTAAACAGTCCATAGGCTTTGCTTTTGTTGTTGTAGATGCGATTAATATCTTCGATTAAATTAACAACTGCTTGCTCGTTGCCTAACATTGATTCACGAAGTTGTAATTCGATTTCGGTGTCGCTTTTTCGAATTAATTTATGCAGTATGATCTTTTCTATTTGTACGCTCATTGTGAGGTTCCTATTGGATCGCAATAATCTTTAAGGGCGTTATTTTATCAAAGCGCTAAAAAAGTGCTATTAACAATTTACAAGTCTGCTAAACTAGCGCAGTTAAATTGCCTTAAATTTATACTGAAACGTATAGTTACCTGAAACTTTTTGACAAGATTGAATATCTCGCAATGATGATAGACAAGTTTGGGTAACCGCTATAAGTTATAATTATTCAAAATTAAGAAATAAGTAAAAATCGCAAACAGCGTTTATTATTTTGATAATATACCAAACAGCAGACATGAGCATATTATGGTTAATTTGAATAGTGATTATGCTCTTTTTATACTAAAACGTGTAGTTACCTGAAACTTCTTTACAATATTTAACAGCGGAAAAATAAAAGCAATGGCTCACTCTCTTGATGTTTATAACGATTTTAAAAATAAAAAAATCAGTTCATTATTTTGGCAATATGCGCTACCAGCCGTAATTGGCACAATTGTAAATACATTGTATAACATTATTGATGGTATATTTATTGGCCATTGGATTGGTCGTGAAGCATTGAGCGGTGCTGGTATTATTTTGCCAGTTATGAATCTAACGGCAGGCATTGGTATGCTGGTAGGCATCGGCTCTGCTAGTCGAATTTCGATTTTTTTAGGTCGTGGCGAGAACGACAAAGCCGAAAAAGTCGCTGGCACATCGTTTATGTTAACTGCCGTTTTAAGTGGCTTAACTTTGGCGTTATTGCTCTATTTTGTCGATCCCGTTTTACATTTTGTCGGATCGAGCGCGACTAATCATATATACGCCCGAGAATTTTTAGAAGTTTATTTACCTGGTAGTATTTTTATTACGTTAACGTTTAATTATAACAATATGATGCGCGCCAGTGGTTATCCATTTAAAGCAATGGTCACCATGTTTATTAGTGTAATTGCCAATATTATTTTGGCACCGATTTTTATTATTGGTTTAGGCTGGGGCATGCGTGGTGCGGCTTTTGCAACCACGTTATCCATGTTTATTAGCTTCTTATTTGTTATGCAACACTTTATCAGCAAAAACAGTAATATTAAGCTATATCGGCGCAATTTCACCCTTAACTTGACCTATATTAAATCGATTATATCAATCGGTATGTCGCCATTTGCCATGCAAGTTGCGGCCTCTATTGTGGTTGTTTTTATCAACTGGCAATTAGTACATTATGCACCACTGTCTAACGTGTCAAGTGATGATGCTATTGCGGGCTATTCCAATGCCAACCGATTGATCACATTAGTAATTATGATTGTGATTGGCATCAATCAAGGTATGCAACCTATTATTGGTTATAATTATGGGGCAAAAAACTATTCGCGTGTCAAAACCACTTTTTTCTATGCCGTTAAGGTAGCCACCGTGATCACAAGTATTGGCTTTATTCTTGGATTTTTTATTCCGGATATTTTAGTCCGCGCATTTAGTGCTGACGAGGATTTAATTTCAATATCAGCCATTGCACTACGCTATACCACGCTTTCTTTTGCTTTTATTGGTTTTCAAATGGTGACCACCAGCTTTTTCCAATGCATTGGTATGGCAAAAGTATCGATATTACTCAGCCTTTCTAGACAGATCCTTATTTTATTGCCAACACTCTATATTTTACCATTATTCTTTGGGCTTAATGGCGTTTGGGCTTCATCACCAATCGCGGATTTATTATCTGCTGGAATCGCTTTGACTGTACTTATTTGGTATTTTAAATCAATCAGAACAAGAATCCACACAGCAACTAATTAGAATTATTTTAATATAACATTAAAAAAAGGGGGGTGTAGTTTATTTTCCCCCTTTGCGTTTAATCGAGTTTTATTGGTATTTATTGATATTTTAGGTTAAAAGTTTATGCTTTAGTTACAAAGTGGATGATTAACTCCGTTTTTACAAGCTTTTTCGATCCATTCCATGGCTTTTTTATGATCTTTTTTTACAACTTGACCATTTTCATACATGACACCCAAATTAAATTGTGCTTGTGGCACACCTTGTATAGCGGCTTTTTCGAGCCATTCTTTTGCTGTAACTATATCTTTTTTTACACCCTCGCCTTGTAAATACATAATAGCTAAATTATATTGCGCATTGGCAAGACCTTGTTTCGCAGATTTTTCAAATAGTTCTCTGGCTTTAGACACATCTTTTTCTACTCCTCGCCCTTCACTGTATAAGATACCTAAATTATATTGAGCGTGATCATCATCTTGAGCGGCTGCCTTTTCGTACCACTCTTTCGCTTTTACATAATCTTGCTCAACACCAGTACCATAATCGTAATAAACACCTAAATTAGATTGAGCACTCGCATAACCTTGAGCAGCTGATTTTTCATACCATTCCCTTGCTTTAGCATAGTCTTGTTCGACTCCTTCGCCGCGATCATATCGAACACCCAAATCATACTGCGCTTTTGCATCTTTTTTTTCGGTTGCCATTTTCATCACTTCATCAAATGGTAAGTCTTTTAGCGAAGTTTTATCGGTATCAGCATTAGCAAAGCCAGCTAAAAGTAGAAATAGTAAGCCTGTAGTTAATAGCTTTTTCATTATTTTTTCCTCTTATTGTAATATTTATTATATTGTTGTGGTTAATGTTTTAATTTATCAAAATAATTATAATTTAACAAATATCAAAAATATCTGTTTTTATTGATGCGTAAGACAAAATTAAGACTTCATAAGCTTAATTACATTTAACCAAATTTTATTGGGCTTACTGGCTGGGGGTGGATTTAGTTTTTACTCGCCAATTATTTCCTCACTTTGGTAAGCTTTAACAATCCATTCTTCGGCTTTTTGATGATCTTTTACCATACCATCACCATATCTATACATGTATCCCAAATAAAATTGAGCTTGAGCTAAACCCTGTATTGTAGCTTTTTCAAACCATTTTCTTGCTTTGATATAATTTTTTTGACACCTACACCATAATAATAGCGAATGCCCAAATCGTATCAGGCTTTTGCATCATTGGAGTCTGTAGCCAATTTAATGGCATCATCAATTGGTAAGTTTTTTAGTGAGGTATTATTGGTGTCAGCATTGGCAAAACCAGCTAAAAAAAGAATTAGTAACCCGTTGATTAATAATTTTTTCAAACTTTTATCTTTTATCATAATATTGGCATATTGATATTACCATTGTGTTTTTTAGTTTAAATTTTATCAATACCCGTTTAATTTAAAAATAAGTAGAGAATATTTTTTAACGATGAGTAATAAAAAATGAGAAGTGTAATGCCTAGCTTGCGTATCCTTGTTTTTTGATAACTTACTTGTTTATATCAATCGTTATTAAAGCAAGACAAATAAGAATAAATAAAATACCGATACACCCCATTAAAGGCAATGTTTCGCCTACTACCAAAATTGCTAAAACTGCCGCTATTACAGGCTCAAGCAGAGTGATAGTTGTTGCGGTACTAGCAGATATTTTTGATAAGCCAAATCCATAACAAAGGTATCCTACAAACATAGGAACTAATGCCATGTATATACAAACTGAAATATTCGTTAATGAATCAAATACACCAAAACCAGTGAGCACCATGATGGGTATTAATAATACGCCTCCACATCCAAAAGTTGCTCCCATGGCTGACTTAGTTGATATTCCTTTCAACATTAACTGACGCGCTGACCAAGAGTATAAAGCATAAGTAAATCCAGCAATTAAACCAAGTAAAACACCAATGATGATGTGATTATTTTGAACGGTTATTGAATTATTTTCTGAAAACGACAGTAGTATCATTCCTAAAATGCCAAACGTTGCGCCAATTAGCCAGCGTTTAGTTAAGCGAAAGTCACCGTTCACATATTCAATTATAGCCGAGAGAATCGGCGCCGATCCAATAGATACAACCGTACCAATTGTCACGCCCGATAATCGCATTGAGGAATAAAAAGCTAAAGGATAAATCATTACGGCAATGGCACCGACAATAAGAAAATAGCTATACTGGATTAACAAATCACGCTCTTTGATGATTTTAGGGACAGCTAAAACACACTGCAAAATCCCACCAATCCCCATTGCAACGGCTCCAATAAACAATGAAGAAAGTGAGGGAGCAAACGTGGCTACAGTGCCGGTTGTCCCCCACAAAATAGAAGCTAATACAACCGCTAGACTACCAAGATATCTACTCATTAATCAAGTCATTATTCAATGTTTTGTACTTGCTCTCTAATTTGTTCAATGAGTACTTTAAGTTCGATTGCACTCGCTGTCACATCCGAATTAATTGATTTAGAGGCTATAGTATTCGACTCCCGATTAAATTCTTGCATCATAAAATCCAACCTACGACCTATAGCTTCGTTTTTCTTTAAGATTGAGTAAGTTTCTTTAACATGCGTCATTAAACGATCAAGCTCTTCGGCAACATCAATTCGCTGTGCAACCATCACTATTTCTTGTTCTAGGCGGGAATGATCAAGTTCAATATTAGCTTCAGCCAATTTGCTACTTAAGCGATCTTTTTGCCATTCAAGTATTTGAGGCATACAATTGCGAATTTTATCGACTTCGACGGTAATGGCTTCTAAACGTTTAACAATTAAATCACTAAGTGCTTTACCTTCACGCTCACGGACCGCTATAAACTCATCGATAGCTGAATCAAGCAGGGTTAGGATTTCTTGTGATATGCTGTCAAGATTTTGTTCTTTGGCTGATAGTACACCCGGCCAACGCAGCACATCAATAGGGTTGATTTGACCTGATTGATGCGTTGTTTGAATCCAGTTAGCAGCATTTAAAATTTGCTTGGCAAGCTCTTTATTTAACGACAATTCTTGATTCTGCGCTGCAGGATCTAACTCGAAGCGTAAATTACATTCAATTTTACCGCGAGTTAAACGCTTACGCAGTCGTTCACGTATCATTGGTTCAAGTGAGCGAAACTGCTCTGGCAGGCGAATATAGGTTTCTAAATAGCGTTGGTTAACAGAACGCAGTTCCCACGAGGCAGTTCCCCACGGTTGATTTATCTCTTTTCGTGAATAGGCAGTCATGCTGGAAATCATAATAGCTTCCTAAATTTGTAAAAAACTTACTGGGCATTGTACCACATATTCTGTATAATACGCTCTTAGCTTAGGCTAAACATCAACCTTATCTTGTTGATGTCCTCCTAAATAATTATTTCAAAAAGATATTTTTAATTGTAACAGCTGGAGAATTGCATGCGCCCGTCTGGTCGATCTGCGGAACAAGTCCGCCCAATCAAAATAACCCGTCATTATACTAAGCATGCAGAAGGTTCTGTATTAGTTGAGTTTGGTGAAACTAAAGTACTGTGTAATGCCACTGTTGATGAAAGTGTGCCACGTTTTTTAAAAGGTCAAAATCAAGGTTGGGTAACAGCTGAATATGGCATGCTACCGCGTGCAACTCATTCACGAACCCAGCGCGAAGCGGCTAAAGGTAAACAAACTGGTCGCACTATGGAAATTCAACGCCTTATTGCCCGTTCACTACGTGCCATGATTGACCTTAAATTATTAGGCGAATACACCATCACGTTAGATTGCGATGTCATTCAAGCCGATGGTGGCACTCGAACGGCATCAATTACTGGTGCTTGTGTGGCGCTTAATGATGCAATCAACAAAATGGTTGCAGAAGGTAAAATAAAGAAAAATCCAATTAAATCATTGGTTGCTGCTGTTTCTGTCGGCATTGTCGATGGTCAAGCGGTCTGTGATTTAGAATACATAGAAGATTCAAATGCACAAACCGATATGAATGTTGTGATGACTGACGATGGACGTATGATTGAAGTGCAAGGTACTGCCGAAGGCGAACCATTTAGTCATGACGAATTATTAAAACTGTTAGCGCTAGCAAAAAATGGCATCGCAACAATTATTGATGCTCAAAAACAGGCCTTAAACGATTAATTGGAGAAAATCGATGAAATCATATAAAAGTGAATTTATTGAATTTGCTTTAAATAGGCAAGCATTAAAATTTGGTGAATTCACCTTAAAATCAGGACGCAAAAGTCCCTATTTTTTTAATGCAGGATTGTTTAATACCGGTAAAGATCTAGCTTTATTAGGTCGTTTTTACGCAGCTGCACTCATGGATGCCAACTTAGAATACGATGTTATTTTTGGCCCAGCTTATAAAGGTATTCCTATTGTTTCATCAACCGTTGTTGCACTCTCTGAACATCATAATATCGATGTGCCTTATTGCTTTAACCGCAAAGAAGCCAAAGACCATGGTGAAGGTGGTAACTTAGTAGGTAGTTCGATCTATCAGCAACGCGTTATGCTGGTTGATGATGTTATTACCGCCGGTACCGCAATTCGGGAATCGATGAGAATATTAGAAGATAACCAATCAAAACTGGCTGGTGTGCTCATCTGCCTAGACCGTCAAGAAAAAGGTCGTGGTGAACTATCCGCAATTCAAGAAATAAAACAAACCTATCATTGTAATGTTATTTCAATTATTACGCTTGATGATTTGATCCAATACCTCTACAAAGATCCAGCTCGAAAAGATCAAGTAGTACAAGTTGAGGCTTATCGGGCTGAATATGGGATAAAATAAGCTATCAGTATTTGAATATACAATGGCAATATATAATTATTGAAAAACCTCGAATAATATCGAGGTTTATTTTTTTGTTTAACAAAAAATAAGCTTTTTATTGCATCCCTTTACAGCAAACTAAAAAATCCAAATAACTGCATTGCTATTTTCTTTATATTTCAGGCTATGATCTGTACTTAAAAAAGCTTCTACAAAGATGAATATAAAAAAGTGCTATTTTGTCAAAAATGATTTTTATTTAATTTTAAATAAAAAATAGCTGTGATATAACCGTACTGTTGTATTAACTATCATAATTAGGAGCGAATCATGTCATACCATACAAGTAATGAAGAACACGCTATAGAGATCGTTAATATTGCTTCCTTAGAAGCATTAGTTAAAGCAAGAATGGAGGCTGGGGCTTTCGGTTATATCCGCGGTGGTGCCGAAGATGAATGGACAATGCGAGAAAATACCTTATCGTTTAATCGAAAAAAAATTATTCCTCGAGTATTACAAGGTATTGATCACGCAGATTTATCAACAAAATTTTGGGATATCCCCTTAAAAACACCCATTATTCAAGCACCATCAGCTGCCCAAGGATTGGCTCATGAGCAAGGCGAAAAAGACACCGCTAAAGGCGTCGCTGCGGCTGGTTCTATTTTCTGTATTAGCACTTATGCCAATACATCTATTGAAGATGCCGCAAATGCCGCGCCCAATGTACCGTATTTTTTTCAACTCTATATGAGTAAAGATGATAATTTTAATCGTTTTATTATCGATAAAGCCGTTAAAGCAGGCGCAAAAGCAATCATTCTAACAGTTGATTCAACGTTAGGCGGTTATCGCGAAGAGGATATTGTTAATAAATTTCAATTTCCACTCCCTATGAAAAATCTCAGTGCTTACAGTCAATCAAACGGCAATGGTGATGGTTCAGGTAAAGGCATTAGTGAAATTTATGCCGCAGCAAAACAAGGTATCGTTCCTTCTGATATTCAAAAAATTAAAGATATGGCAAATTTACCTGTTATTGTAAAAGGAATTCAATCACCTGAAGATGCATCAATTGCAATAGCAGCCGGAGCTGATGCGATTTGGATATCAAATCATGGTGGGCGACAATTAGATGGCGCTCCCGCTTCATTTGAGGTATTGCCTAGTATTGCAGCTACTGTTGCCAAACGTGTTCCAATCATTTTTGACAGCGGTGTACGACGTGGCGAACATGTATTTAAAGCATTGGCAAGTGGCGCTGATCTTGTTGCTATTGGACGCCCTATTCTTTATGGTCTGAATTTAGGTGGAGCTGAGGGAGTAAAATCAGTCTTTGATCATCTTAACAAAGAACTGTCTATTACCATGCAATTAGCTGGCACAAAAACGATCGAAGATATTAAAAATACCCTATTAATTTAATGGTAGAAATTACTTGCTTCGGTTACAGTAGTAACAAAAGCGACTGTAATGAATATATATAAAACAAAACTAACGCCATATCACCAACAAGTGTTATGGCGATGATATAAAAAAATAACCGTCATTGATTTGGCTAAACGTATTATGAACCGTTGCTATCCAGCCATTGATTAACGCCCAAAGACCTCATAAAACATCAACTAACATGATTCCCATTGCATATACAACACAAAAAACAAGCAGCGTAATTTTTTACTAAGTTGTATACTCATTATGAAGTATTTACACAACTGTTACGTTTTAAGCTATATTTTTGTAAAAAATATTCAGGAGTCTATACCGTTTCGTGATGAGTTAAAACTGCCTACACGGCAGTGAACATTAAAAGCTGAAAAGAAGGTTAAATTGATTGTTTCTAAACTGCCTACACGGCATTGAACCACGATTAAATGCGCCGTTCATCCATTCTAATTTTCTAAACTGCCTACTCGGCATTGAACGATAGATCTAAAAATTTTAAATTAGTAGCCGTTTTCTAAACTGCCTACTCGGCATTGAACTCCTGCGTATGTATTTGTACTTGGGTCATTGATTTCTAAACTGCCTACTCGGCATTGAACTAGAAGTTAATATACTATCAATATTGTATGTAAAAAGGCAAACAACTATTTATGTTTTAAAAACCCTTTTTTGAGGTTAGTTTTTAATTATTTGATTTTATTTATTTTTAAAATATGGCAAAAAAAAGGGTTCTGTTTTTTAGTTTTTGACTGTGTCATGACTTAGTACTACCCAAACCTAATCCCCCCAAAAAAAAACAATTTGCTTAGTTTTTTAATAAAAGCCCTAAAAATAGCGTTAAGCGTTTTCGGATTCAGATTTGATCTATCTATAAATAGAAAAATAGCCTATATCAATTAACTTCTCTTCTATCTTTCTTAAAAGATATTGAATGATGTTCATCAACAACTTTCAAGCAACAATAGAATGAAGAAGCGCGACCAGCTCAATTTTTGGGATAGATGAAAAATCAGAAAATAATTAGGGTTGGATTTATCATCCTTAATAAAGCAAATAAAAGCTCGCAGATAGAAAATTAACAACAAATCAGCTATGATATAACACCTATAACAGTTAGCGATAAAATGCCTAATAAGAAAGTAAAAATCGGTTACTTTCTTATTAGGCAATACCTATTTTTTATTTAGGAATTTTGAAAATATGACTTCTAATAACACCCAATCAATGTCCGGAACGCAACAACGCGATCAACTACAACGCCAAATATGGAAAATTGCCGACGAGGTTCGTGGTGCTGTCGATGGTTGGGATTTTAAGCAATATGTTTTAGGTTCATTATTTTACCGATTTATTAGTGAAAATTTTGCTAATTATATTGAAGGTGGTGAAGAAGATATCGATTACAGCACATTATCCGATGATGTCATTACCGATGAAGTTAAAAAAGACGCAATAAAAACCAAAGGCTATTTTATTTATCCTAGCCAATTATTTTGTAAAATTGTAGCTCAAGCCAATACCAATTCAAGTTTAAATACTGATTTGGCCAATATTTTTAATGCGATTGAAAGCTCAGCTAATGGTTACCCGTCAGAAAGCGATATTAAAGGATTATTTGCCGATTTTGATACCACCAGTAACCGATTAGGTAATACTGTTGCCGATAAAAACAAACGGTTAGCGGCGGTACTTAATGGTGTTGCCGAACTGGATTTTGGTGATTTTGCAGACAATCAAATCGATCTGTTTGGCGATGCTTATGAGTTTTTGATCTCTAATTATGCCTCTAATGCTGGTAAATCTGGTGGTGAATTTTTTACGCCACCGAATGTATCGAAATTGATCTCACAATTAGCCTTACACAAGCAAACGAAGGTCAATAAAATCTATGACCCAGCCGCAGGTTCGGGCTCTTTATTGTTACAAGCGAAAAAACAGTTTGATGAGCATATTATTGAGGATGGATTCTTTGGTCAAGAGATTAATCACACCACCTATAACCTTGCTCGAATGAATATGTTTTTACACAATATCAACTATGATAAATTCGAAATTGCTTTAGGCGACACGTTACTTAATCCAAAGTTTGGCGACGAAAAACCATTTGATGCAATCGTTTCTAATCCACCCTATTCAATTAAGTGGATTGGTAGTGATGATCCAACCTTAATTAATGATGACCGATACGCACCTGCTGGCGTACTAGCACCAAAATCGAAAGCCGATTTTGCCTTTATTATGCATGCATTAAGTTACCTGTCCGAGTGTGGGCGAGCCGCGATTGTTACCTTTCCGGGGATATTTTATCGTGGTGGTGCGGAACAAAAAATTCGCAAATATTTGGTCGATAATGATTTTGTTGAAACCGTAATTTCGCTGGCACCAAATTTATTTTATGGAACATCAATTGCGGTTAATATTTTGGTGCTGGCTAAAAATAAAACCATCAAAACGACACAATTTATTGATGCCAGCAAACTGTTTAAAAAAGAGACCAATAATAATGTGCTCACTGATGAACATATTCAAGAAATTATGCAAGTATTTGATAGCAAGCAAGATATCGAATATTTTGCCAAATCAGTTGATAATCAAACCATTGCGCAAAATGACTATAATCTATCAGTCAGTTCGTATATTGAAGCCGAAGATACCCGTGAAGTGATTGATATCACCCAGCTTAATGCCGAAATAAAAGATACAGTAGCTAAAATTGATAGCTTACGTTGCCAAATTGATGCAATTGTGGCGGAGATTGAGGGATGATTAAGAGTTGCAATATAACTGAGTTGCTGAAAGGTGTTGAGGTTGAGTGGAAGAATTTGGATGAAGTAACAAATTATGAACAACCTACCAAATATCTTGTCACATCAACAAATTACAATGATGAATACAAAACACCTGTTTTGACGGCAGGTAAAACTTTCATTTTAGGTTATACGAATGAGATAGCTGGAATTTATGCAGGAAAAAATAATCCAGTTATCATTTTTGATGATTTTACAACCGCAAATAAATGGGTTAATTTTGATTTCAAAATTAAGTCGTCAGCAATGAAAATCATCAGTTCAGCTGATGAAGAAAAATATCATTTAAAATATATTTATTATTGGATGAATACACTTCCAAATGAAAATATAGATAATGATCATAAAAGACAATGGATTAGTAATTATGCTAATAAAAAGATTCCAGTACCTCCATTTTCGATTCAAACCGAAATCGTCGGTATTTTAGACACATTTACAGCCCTCACAGCAGAGCTCACAGCAGAGCTCACCACACGCAAAAAACAATACAACTATTATCGGGATAAATTGTTGACCTTTAAAGAAGATGAGGTTGAGTGGAAATCTTTAGGTGAAATTCTTCATCGAACTAAAGGCACAAAAATTACTGCATCTAAAATGAAAGAAATTCATAAAAATAATGCACCATTAAAGATTTTTGCTGGTGGTAAAACATTTGCTTTAGTCAATTTTGACGATATACCTGAAAAAGATATCAATCGAGAACCATCTGTTATTGTAAAATCTCGCGGTATCATTGAATTTGAATATTACGATAAACCATTTTCACATAAAAACGAAATGTGGTCATACCATTCTAAAGATGGGAATATTAATATCAAATATGTTTACTATTTTTTGAAAACTAAAGAGTTACATTTTCAAAACATTGGCAGCAAAATGCAAATGCCACAAATAGCTACGCCAGATACGGATAAATTTATTATACCAATTCCATCGCTCAGTATTCAAAACAGAATTGTCGAAATCTTAGATAAATTCGATGCGCTTACCAATTCAATCACTGAGGGTTTACCGCGTGAGATTGCATTACGCCAAAAACAATATGAATATTATCGGAATTTATTATTAGACTTTCCGAAAGTGCAAGAATAATAAGATAGAGTTATAAAAAAATGAATGCCACATTAAGGAATATTGCTGAAAAGCTGGATAAAAACAATAGAAAAGTCCAATTAATCTATGCCTTTAACGGCACTGGTAAAACACGTTTATCTCAAACCTTTAAGAATTTAATTATATCGCAACGTAAAGATGATAAAGAGAATAATGCAGCCTTAACAAGGCACAATATCCTGTACTATAATGCTTTTACTGAGGATTTATTTGCTTGGAATAATGATAAACACCAAGAGGGTGAACATCAATTAATCATACAACCTAACTCATTTACTGACTGGATTTTAAAAGACCAAGGACAAGACCAAAATATTGTTCGTTACTTTCAATCTTATACTCATCAAAGATTACTGCCGCATTTCAATGAGGATTTTTCTGCTATTACTTTTTCGCTAGCAGGGGATAATAATCAGCGTATTGATAATATTAAAATCTCTAAAGGCGAAGAAAACAATTTAATTTGGAGTCTTTTTTTCACGCTGATTAACTTAGTTATTGCAGAACGCAATATTACTGACAAAAGCGAACGCTCGACTAATGAATTTGACCATTTACGCTATATTTTTATTGATGATCCCGTCAGTTCATTAGACGAAAATCATCTTATCCAATTGGCAGTAGATATTGCCCAATTAATCAAATCTTGTGAATCTGATATTAAATTTATTATTACGACCCATAACCCGCTGTTTTATAATGTGCTTTATAATGAATTAGGTTTAAAAAATGGTTATATTTTAAGACGATTTGAGGACGGTAAATTTGCATTAGAAGATAAAAAAGGCGATTCAAATCACTGTTTTTCTTATCATCTTTATTTAAAAGATATTTTACAACAAGCCATTCGCGAACAAAAAATTGAAAAATATCATTTTACCCTATTACGTAACTTATATGAAAAAACCGCCGGTTTTTTAGGCTATCCGCAATGGTCAGAATTATTGCCTGACGATAAACAAGTTTATTTAACACGAATTATCAATTTTACGAGTCATTCAAAATTATCCAATGAAATGATTCCTGAACCTTCCGAGCCTGAAAAGCAGATTGTTGCCTTTTTACTTAATCATTTACTCGAAAATTATAATTTTAAATAGCTGGAATAGAATATGACGACTTATACAAAACCAATTGCCGAAACCAATAGCTACATTATTTTAGATAACTACAACAAGCTTGAAGAGACGGCAGCTGTTTATCAGACTGAAACGGATTTAGAAAACGAATTTATTCATGATTTAAATCGACAAGGCTATGAATATTTACCTAATTTAAACACGCATGCAAAGTTATTAGCCAATATTCGCGAGCAGTTGCAAACACTGAACAAAATGCAATTTACTGATGATGAATGGCGACGTTTTGTATTAGAGTATTTAGATAAACCCAATGAATCGATGATCGATAAAAGTCGCAAAATCCACCACGATCATATTTATGATTTTGTTTTTGATGATGGTCATATTCAAAATATCAAGCTGTTAGATAAAAAAGATGTCACCAATAATAAATTACAAGTTATCCGTCAATTTCAGCAAACTGGCAATTATGCAAATCGTTATGATGTGACGATTTTAGTGAATGGCTTGCCCCTTGTGCAAGTTGAATTAAAAAAGCGGGGTATTGCCATTCGTGAAGCCTTTAACCAAGTGCATCGTTACAGTAAAGAGAGTTTTAATCAAGACAATTCACTGTTTAAATATTTACAACTGTTTGTTATCTCAAATGGCACCGACACCCGCTATTTTGCTAACACCACTAAGCGCGATAAAAACAGCTTTGATTTTACAATGAATTGGGCAAATGTTAAAAATGAACCGATAAAAGATCTAAAAGACTTTACTGCTACCTTTTTTGCCAGCCGAACGCTGTTAAATGTGTTACTGACTTATTCGGTGCTTGATGTGAATGACACATTGTTAATTATGCGCCCTTACCAAATTGCCGCCACCGAGCGAATATTGTGGCAAATCATTAGCGCTTATCATGCCAAAAAGTGGAGTAGCTTACAAAGTGGCGGTTTTATTTGGCACACAACAGGATCAGGCAAAACATTAACCAGTTTTAAAACGGCGCGGTTAGCCACCGAACTGGAATTTATTGATAAAGTCTTTTTTGTGGTGGATCGTAAAGATCTGGATTATCAAACCATGAAAGAGTATCAAAAATTTTCAAAAGATAGTGTCAATGGCTCAAATAGTACCGCTGGGCTTAAACGCAATATTGAGAAAACCGATAATAAAATTATTGTCACAACGATTCAAAAGCTTAATAATTTAATGAAAAGCGACGATAGTTTGGCAATCTATGATAAACATGTGGTATTTATTTTTGACGAAGCGCACCGCTCTCAGTTTGGCGAAGCGCAAAAAAACTTAAAGCGTAAATTTAAAAAGTATTACCAATTTGGTTTTACTGGCACGCCGATTATGTTTGATAACGCGCAAGGAACACAAACCACGGCAGATGTTTTTGGTCGTGAACTGCACGCTTATGTATTAACCGATGCAATTCGTGACGAAAAGGTACTAAAATTTAAAGTTGACTATAATGATGTGCGCCCTAATTTTAAATCGATAGAGCAAGAACAAAATCTTGAAAAACTTAGCGCTGCTGAAAATAAAAAAGCACTACTCCACCCAAACCGTATTGAGCAAATCACACAATATATTTTGAATAATTTTAAACAAAAAACCCACCGCTTAATGGGCAAAGGTAAAGGGTTTAATGCCATGTTTGCAGTAAGTAGTGTCGATGCGGCTAAACTCTATTATGAATCATTCAAAAAATTACAAAAAAATGCCAATCAGCCATTAAAAATAGCCACGATATTTTCTTATTCTGCCAATGAAGAGCAAGATGCACAGGGTAATTTTGCCGATGAAAGTTTTGAAACCGATGCCTTAAATCAAAGTGCCAAAGAGTTTTTAGCTGCTGCGATAGCAGATTATAATCAGATGTTTAAAACTAACTTTGATGTTAGTTGCGATCAATTTCAAAACTATTATCGTGATCTGTCTTTAAAAGTAAAAAATCAAGAAGTCGATCTATTAATTGTCGTTGGCATGTTCTTAACTGGCTTTGATGCGCCAACGCTCAATACGTTATTTGTCGATAAAAACCTGCGATACCATGGATTAATTCAAGCCTTTTCACGCACCAATCGTATCTATAATGCCACTAAAACCTTTGGCAATATTGTGGCGTTCCGTGATTTAGAACAAGCCACCATTGATGCGATAAAAACATTTGGTAAAAGTAATACTCGTGAAGTGGTGTTAGAAAAAAGCTTTAAGGAATACATGGAAGGTTTTACTGATAAAAGTTCAGGTGAATTACACCATGGCTATTTAGCTATCGTTGCCGAATTGCAAGACAAATTCCCACGTCCTGACGAAATTATTACCGACAAAGATAAAAAAGCGTTTGTTAAATTATTTGGCGAATACTTGCGTGCTGACAATGTGTTGCAAAATTATGATGAATTTGTTGCATTAAAAGATTTCCAACAATTAGATATGACTGATGAGCAAGCGGTTTTAGCGTTTAAAAACAAGCATTATGTGACTGATGAAGATCTGCAAAAAATGCAAGCAGTTAAACTACCAACTGACCGCGCAATTCAAAATTATCGTTCAACTTATAATGATATTCGTGATTGGCTACGCCGAGAAAAAGAAGCCAATCAACAAGATCAGCAAAGATTTGACTGGGATGATGTGGTTTTCGAAATTGATCTATTAAAATCGCAAGAGATCAATCTGGATTATATTCTTGAGTTAATTTATGAACAAAATAAGCAAGAAAAAACCAAACAAGACATTGTCGAAGATGCTCAACGATTAATTCGATCGAGTTTAGAAAATCGCGCTAAAGAGGAGCTAGTTGTCGAATTTATAAAACAAACCGATCTTGATGCTATTCCAGATAAAGCCTCGATTATTGATGTGTTTTTCTTATATGCACAGCAAGAGTTACAGGTAGAACTAAATACCTTAATTGAAGAAGAAAATTTAAACGAAGCAGCCACAAAACGCTATATTGCCTCGTCGTTAAAGCGAGAGTATGCAACTGAAAATGGCACAGAGCTGAACGAGATTCTACCTAAAATGAGTCCACTTAATCCTCAATATTTAATTAAAAAGAGCCGTGTTTTTGAAAAAATCGCCGCATTGGTTGAAAAATTTAAGGGCGTTGGTGGTAAAATTTAATTGTTAACAGTTAAATTCGCTAATAATTAAAGGAAGATGAATGATCGACTTCCTATTCATCTTCCTAATAACTCATCACTCAAACTTACTTTGAGTGATTTTGTATACAAAATCTTGCATGTTCATAATGATAAATGATTTTTGAAAAATCAAAAGGTTCACCAGACGAGGTATAAAATATTTCTTCAACACAAAGTGCTGGCTCTCCCGCTTGCAGTCCTAAATATTGCGCCATTTCAGCATCAAGCTTTATCACTTGCATATATTTATCAGAAAAACCAATATTAATATTATAATTTTCTTGAATATAATTGAAAATTGAATTTTCAACGATCTCTTTATTTAAATAACAAATTAACTTTTTGCGATAATACGATTGCTCTAAGCCATATAATTTACCTTCAACGTAACGTAGTCGTTTAATAAAATAAACTTCTTCCTGATCATCACATTGTAGATTCTCTTTCACTTTGGAACAGGGCTTGATAATATCGACATTAAAAACTGTCGATGAACCATAAACATCTTCTAAATCAACGGTAAAACCATGACTTTGTAAAAAATTGAGGTAACCTCTTTTTTTGCGTTCACGAACAAAAATGCCACTGCCTTGCACTTGATAAATAACGCCTTGTCGTTCCAGACAATTGAGCGCTTTAATAATTGTGCTACGACTTACCTGATACTGATTAATCAATCCTTCAATATTGGCAAGTTGAGTGCCTTTAGCTAATTGCTGCTGATAGATCGTCTGTTTAATTTTTTTGGCAACATCTTGATATTTAATCATTTATATATCTTTTTATTGAGTAAGTAATTTAACTATTATTTTATACAGATTAGGTTAACTTTTAAATTAAATGATATAAAAAGTCGATCTAGATCACAAACAATATAATTGGTCATTAACAATTTTGAAATTGTCTATAAGATAACCTTACTAAATTGCTTTTAGGAGTATTATGGATGTCATCAAAAATTAGAGATTATAACAAACTAGCCGTTGATATTTTAAATGAGTTAGGCGGTGAAAAGAATATTGTCACCGTTTCTCGCTGTGCAACGCGTCTTCGCCTTGTTACCCAACATACACCAGATCACGCAAAAGAAAACATTGCTAAATTGCCGGGCGTGATTACCGTTGTTGAAAAAGGTGGACAAATCCAAGTGGTTATTGGTACGCATGTTGATAAAGTTTATAACGCTTTTACTCAACTAGTTAATATTGATAACAAAATTGAAGCCGGAAATGATAGCAATATATTAAATCGCATCATTGCAACCATGTCTGCCGTATTTGCCCCTTTTGTTTATATTTTAGCGGCATCTGGGATTTTGCAAGGCATCTTGATTTTACTTAAATTGGCATGCCCTGAATTAGAAAAAACTGGCACCTTTGAGGTATTCAATTTCATCTCTTGGGCCCCTTTTGTCTTTTTACCTATCTTTATTGCCATTACCGCTTCACAGCATTTCCGTTGCAACCTTTATATCGCAGTTGCTTGCTGTGCAGCGCTGTTATCGCCGACATGGACTGAGTTTGCAAAACTAATAAGCGAGGGGCAAGAAATTGATCTATTTGGCATTGCGCTATCGAAAACCACCTATGCCTCAACTGTTTTACCACCGCTATTTTTAGTTTGGCTACTCTCTTATTTAGAACGCTTCTTAGAACCTCGCCTGCACAGCATTATAAAACCGGTTCTATTGCCATTATTTAGTCTTGTCATTATGGTACCTTTAACATTACTTGTTGTTGGTCCATTAACCGCAAATGGTGCACAATACATTGCCAATGGCTATAATTGGTTTGTCAGTCTAGCACCTTCAATAGCTGGTGGGATTATCGGAGCCGTTTGGCAAGTCTTTGTTATTTTTGGCGTGCATTGGGGGATCACACCTGTTATCGTTGAAAACTTTAAACAGTATGGTCAAGACTCTTTCCAAGCGTTTCAAACCATTGCCGTTATTGGTCAAGTCGGGGCAGCATTTGGTTTTTATTTAAAAACCAAAACACAAGAGATGAAAGGCATTTCGTTATCCGCTTTTATCACTGGCTTATTTGGTATAACCGAACCTGCTATTTATGGCGTTAACTTACGTTTTAAAAAGCCATTTATTTATGGTTGTATCTCGGCTGCTTGTGGTGGTATTGTGGCTGGATTTGTTGCACCTCACTATGTTGCTTACGCTGGTTTGCCAGGCCCTTTAACTATCGTCAATGCGATTAGCCCTAATAATCCAGATTCATTTACTGGTGTCTTAATTGGTGCGCTTATTGCTTTTTTTGGACCTGTAGTTTTGATCCAAATTTTGGGCACTGGCGAAACCATACAAGATACAGTTAATAACCAAGAGATTATCAATAACCAAGATGATAATCCTAAAATTCTTCTTGATGAAGTTGATATTACCAGTCCAATGACAGGACATGCTTTACCACTAAGTGAAGTGCCCGATCCTGCTTTTTCACAAAAACTGATGGGCGAAGGGATTGCAATTGAACCTACTGATAATCACGTTTATGCACCTTTTGATGCCGAGGTAACTGCGGTATTTGAAAATTCTAAACATGCCATTGGGTTAACATTAGATAACGGCGTTGAGTTACTAATTCATGTGGGGATTGATACGGTTAATTTGACTAATAACGAGTTTGCATATCACGTTGAATTACACCAAAAAGTGAAAAAAGGTGATTTACTCATCAGCTTCAATCCTGAGGCAATTAAGCAAGCGGGTTACCCGTTAATCACTCCAATTATTATTGTTAATACCGATCAATACCAATTCATTTCATTAACTGATAAAACAGAAGTGACCGTTGATGATATCATATTTAAAATTAAGCAATAACAAGGAATCAAAAATGACTAAAAAACCATTTTTATGGGGCGGTGCTTTAGCCGCTCACCAATTTGAAGGTGGCTGGAACGAAGGCGGTAAAGGACCAAGCGTGGTTGATGTTATGACCGCAGGCGCTCATGGCGTTGCAAGACAAATCACCCAAGATATCGAAGCGGGTAAATTTTATCCAAATCATACCGCGATTGATTTCTATCATCATTATAAAGACGATATCAAACTTTTTGCCGAATTAGGTCTTAAATGTTTACGCACCTCAATCGCCTGGACTCGAATTTTTCCAAAAGGTGATGAGCTTGAACCAAACGAAGAAGGACTTCGCTTTTATGATAACGTTTTTGATGAGTTAATTGCTCACGGTATTGAACCTGTTATCACCTTATCGCATTTTGAAATGCCGTTACATATTGCTCGCCAGTATGGTGGTTTCAGAAACCGTAAAACAGTTGAATTTTTTGAACGTTTTGCCACTGCGTGTTTTGAGCGTTATAAAAATAAAGTCAAATACTGGATGACATTTAACGAAATCAATAATCAAATGGACACCAGTAACCCTATCTTCTTTTGGACGAACTCGGGCGTACAAGTTAAGCCGGGTGAAAATCCGCAAGAAGTCCTGTATCAAGTTGCTCACTATGAACTATTAGCCAGTGCTAAGGCTGTGATTGCTGGTAAAAAAATCAATCCAGATTTTCAAATTGGTTGTATGGTGTCACATGTGCCAATTTATCCATATTCTTGTAACCCTGAAGATATGATGGCATCAGAAATTGCTATGCATCAACGCTTCTTCTTCCCTGATGTTCACGTTCGTGGTTATTACCCTGCTTATGCTTTGAAAGAGTTTGAGCGTGAAGGCTATAAGCTAGATATCACCGAAGAAGATTTAGTTTATTTGAAAAAAGGTACGGTTGATTACATTGGTTTTAGCTACTATATGTCAACCGTTGTGAAAGCGGATGCCAAAAATGACAATCGCGATAACATCGTTAACGGTGCACTACCTAATGCGGTTGAAAATCCTTATATCAAAAGCAGTGATTGGGGCTGGCCAATTGACCCTGAAGGTTTACGTTATACACTCAATCGTTTGTATGATCGTTATCAATTACCACTATTTATTGTGGAAAATGGTTTTGGAGCAATTGATGAACTTGAAAACGGCAATCAAGTGCACGACAAACCACGTATTGAATATCTAGGTGCACACATTAAAGCCATGCAAACCGCCATGGATTATGATGGCGTTGATGTGATTGGCTATACCGCATGGGGAATTATTGATGTCGTATCATTCACCACTGGCGAAATGAAAAAACGTTATGGCGTGATTTATGTTGACCGTGACAATGCTGGTAACGGTAGCATGAAGCGTTATAAAAAAGATTCTTTTGAATGGTATAAACAAGTGATTAGCACCAACGGTGCAAGTTTAAAATCATAATTATCAGTTAACAGAAATTTTATTAAGAGGATGCGTTTAGGTTTTGCCTGCATCCTCATTTTTTATGACGAAAAAGACCTAAAACGGAAAAATTAACTGTTTTTCAACTTGTGGATCAATTAACGTTACATGAAAACCAATTAACCGAACACCGCGACCATTACGCCGTTCTAACCAAACTTTATGTGCTTGTTCAATCAAATCGGCTTTATCTAATTTAGACCATACATGCTCTTGTGTTGTCAGCTGAAAATCGTCAAATTTAAATTTGACACCTTGCCGAGCAATCGACAGGTCAGCACGCACTTTACTTAATCGTTTTTCCATTTCTTCAAATAATGGTTCAAACTGCAATAAACATTCATCCCAACTATGAATATCATCTGTTAAGGTGCGCTCGACCCCAACCGACTTACGTTGCCTGTCGTTACACACTTCGCGATCATCAATACCTTGACATCGTTCATGCAATATTCGCCCAAATTTCCCAAATTGGTTAAGCAATTTAGTCACATCATAATTAACGACATCGTTACATGTAAACAGCCCTAATTGGGCGAGTTTTTTTTCAGTGACTTTACCCACTCCCGGAATTTTTTTTAGGGGAAGCCGCTCAATAAAGCTATCGACTTCATCGGGTGTTATCACATATTGACCATTAGGTTTGTTCATATCTGAAGCTATTTTGGCAAGAAACTTAAGGGGAGCAACACCCGCTGATGCCGTTAATTCAAGTTCGTTGTAAATAGCGTGACGGATATCTTGAGCAATTAAGGTAGCAGATCCATAGCAGAGCTTGCAATCAGTCACATCAAGGTAAGCCTCGTCGAGCGATAGTGCCTCGATAGATTCAGTATAGCGCCTAAAAATTTGGTGGATCTGTTTTGACACTTCTTTATATACCGCATGCCTACCGGGTATAATTTTAAGATTAGGGCACAGTTTAATAGCTTGTGCCATTGACATAGCACTGTGTATACCATATTGACGAGCTAAATAATTGGCAGTAGCAACCACACCGCGTTTACGCGGATCGCCCCCCACCGCAATAGGCAGATTGCGATAACGGGGATTGTCTCTCATTTCAACGGCGGCATAAAAACAATCCATATCCACATGAATAATTTTTCGCATAAACGGTTTTACAACACTTAAAATACAACTGTATAAATATACAATACCATAACTTAAACTGTTGTGTAAATAATCTTTGCGGTTACTTAGCCAATTTATCGAAATCAATTAAACCATTTTTATCATAAGGGTCACCAATCGAGCGCGTTGATTGATGATAATTAGGATTAACAATGCTTTTTCAGAAAAATATAAGTTATCGCTTAACCCTGCTAAATCAGACCATGTGTGAATCAAATCTTGCGTACTAAATTTGCGATCCACATAATGTTGATAATGATTCGGATGCGTTGCCTTCCATATTGGTGATTGCAAAGCATAAATGGCATCATATATATCGTTTTAAATGGTACTTTATATTTTGTGTAAATATTAATCGCTGTTATTATTGGCAATTGCAAATCATATACGTTTAAGAGGGTAATAAAATCTTATACTTTAAGCTTTTTAATTTAAAGATCAAAACTATTAATAACTCAGTATTAATAAACATGTCTGCAAATTAAATCATGATTTCTTCGATTAATCGGTGTTTTTTAAAGCATTACAGACGAATAGACAAAGCGCTTTATTTAGTGTTTAAATCTCACTTTTTATTAAAAATTAAAACCCAATATTTTCGCAATGCGATTATTTTCTGGTTGTTTTAACTCTGTTGGCATCCCGTTAAAAACAATCTGCCCATTATCCACGACCAAACAACGCGAAAAATAACTGAGCGAATCATCAAGATAATGCGATACCATCATTAAGGTTAAACTAAATTTATCACAAATTTGATTAACTAATGCTAACATTTCATAACGTAGAGCTTGATCAAGCGCTGAAAAAGGCTCATCCAATAATAAAATAGGCCGATGTTGAATTAAACAACGCGCAAGTGCCACTCGCTGCCGTTGCCCACCTGATAACTGTTCTGGATATCGTTTGCCAAATCCATCCAGTCCCACTTGAATTAAAATGTCACAAATAGTCTGTTGCTCAGTTACCGTTAACTTTAATGATGGTTTAAGCCCTAAAGCGATGTTTTGTTCAACGGTTAAGTGACTAAATAAATTGTTATCTTGAAACAACATTGATACAGGGCGTTTGCCAGGAAGTAAGTTATTTGCGTATTGTTTATTAAGAATGATATCGCCCGATTTTGGATGAATAAATCCAGCAATTAAATTTAATAAAGTACTTTTACCTGCACCACTAGGCCCAACAATAACGACGCGTTCTTTTGCTGCTATCTCAATATCAAAATGTACTTTAAAATTATCATATTGATAATTAATGTGATTCAGTTCGATCATAATCTATCACAACCAACAAACTAAAAGATAATATTAACAATAATGCAGCAGTTACGGTACTTTCTTGATAATAATAATGCGATATTTGCTCATATAAATAGTAGGGTAACGTAATGACTGACTGCCCACCAAATAACGCAATAATACCAAAATCACCTAACGATAATATGGCTGAAAAAGCAAAGCTCTGAATGATTAATTTTTTTAGCGCTTTGTATTCGATCAAATAAAAATGCAACAAACCATCAATATTTAGTGATTGACTTAATTGCCAGTAACGTGATGTCACATCATACATTGGCGCTGCAAGATTTTTTAATAAAAAGGGCAATGCCATAAAACCATTACACAACATAATTAAGCCACACACAAGCACAGAACTATACGCGTACGGAAATAACATTAAAAACATACCTGACGCTAGTGCCATACTAGGAATAATTAAAATCAGCGATCCAACCAACATTAATCGATTGCTCCACTGTGTTTGCTGATTAATCAATAGGCGGCTGTTGGTATAAAGTAATAATAAAGCAAGTAGCATAGCAATCATTGCCGATCCCAAAGCAATTAATACCGAAAACATAACAGCATGTTGAAAAGTGGCCGTTAAAAATGACCATTTAAAAAAATAAATCCCTTCAATAAGTATCGTAATGATGGGTAAAACAATAAATAGCCCACCAATAATAATAATCACCATACTCAACAACACTAAGTGAAACGAAACTGGCACACAATAATTTTGCCTAACGTAGTTCACACTAAGTCTTTTATTATAATTTGTTTTTTGCATCAACCGCATAAAACTAACGCAACAAACTAACTGCAAACAGGCTAAAAATACAGCTTGCATCAAATCAAACTCACGAATAGATTGATAAATAGCCACTTCAATTGTGGAATATTTTGGTCCACCTCCAAGCGTTAATACTATGGCAAAACTTGAAAAACAAAGCATAAAAATAAGCGATGCCATCGGGAACAATTGCCGACGTAGTAGTGGCCATTCAACCAATTTAAAATAAGTAAAACTCGAAAAATTTAACTGCGTCGCTAACTGTTTGTGTGCGACAGGTACGTTATTTAACGTTTGGTAAAATAAACAACAAGCATACGGAAAATTAAGAAACACATGCGCAAGTAATATACCTTTCAAGCCATAAATAGAGGTAATAAATGGCAATCCCAAATAATCGAAAACCTCAGCCAATAAGCCATGTTTCCCATAAACAGACAATAACCCCGTCACAACAACGAGTGTGGGTAAAATAAAGGTAATAAGCATTATGCGTAACAATAACCGTTTACCCCAAAAATTGACCATTGATAAAGCTTTCGCCATTACTATTGCCGATAAAATAGATAATAATGTCGATAGTGTTGCTTGAAATACTGTTATCCAAATCAAATGCATTAAATAACTATCAAAATAGACAGTTAAATTATTTGACTGGATAGCGACCAAGAAAAGTGCACATAGCGCTGTGCCTAATACAATTAAGATGAAGCTTGCAGCGCTAAAACCAGGAAGTAATGTTCTTAATTTCAACATTAGGCTAAATAAAACTACTTACTAATGGTGGATTTCCATTCACGTACCCACGCTTTTTGATTCTGTTCAACTTGCTTGGCATCAAACTCAAGTGCTTTATTGACTGGCTTAATTTGCTGAAAAGCTTCGGGTAATGGAATGTTAATAATCGGATACATGAAATTTTTTTCAGCAAATTGGCGCTGTACCTCAGGGGTTAATAAATATCGCAAAAATGAACGTGCAAGCTCCGGTTGCTGACTGTACTTAGTGATGCCCGCAACTTCGACTTGGCGGTAATGGCCTTCATCAAAAATAGCCGCAGCATAACGATGATCATTATCATTCATAATATGCGCAACAGGTGAAGTGCTATAACTAAGCACAAAATCGGCCTCACCTTTCAAAAATAAACCATAAGATTCGCTCCAACCTTTGGTCACAGTCACAGTATTGTTAGCTATTTTTTGCCAAGCAGATGCTGCATCATTACCGTATATCTTCTTCACCCAAAATAATAAACCTAACCCTGGGGTGCTGGTTCTTGGATCTTCATAAATAATATTCCAGTTGGCTTGATTATCAACTAGCTCATGCATACTCCGTGGTGGATGATTGATTTTTTGTTGATTATAAATAAATGCAAAATAACCAAAATCATAAGGCATAAAATCACTATCCCACCAATCGGTATTTAAATTATTGGGCTTACTAATTTGATGAGGAATAACAATACCCGCCTGTTTGGCTTGATCTAAAAGGTTATTGTCTAACCCTAAGATCACATCGGCATTGGTTCTATCACCCTCAAGGCGAATTCGATTTAAAACCGCTACGCCATCGCCTAATGCAACAATTTCAAGTTGGCAATCGCACTGCGCTTCAAACCCCTTTTCAATCTCTTGCCCAGGCCCCCACTCTGAAATAAAAGAGTTATAACTATAAACCGTTAAGGTAGGCTTTACATCAGCAGCATTTGCCATGAAAGGAATAGAAAAGACCAAAAATAATAACAATTTTTTACAAAACATTTTGCCTCCAAAATAGCCAAAAAAGACAAAAGGTTTGAGCAAGTACAATAACTCAAATCCCTCCGCTGGCATGATCCAGTTCAGGTTCGACGGGTTACGTTAGTCTATCTAACATTCTCAGCCCTACTGGGCACCCCGTTGAGAACATGGGCTAGTGTAGTGGTTGGAATAAGGATTGTAAACAACTGTAAATAACGAAAATGATAAAGATCGGTAATAGCCTAAAAAAAACCATCCATTAGTTTATTGATTTTATATTATTTTTTTGTTCTCAAACAACCAATCACCTTACCATTCTAAATGCTTAAAAACAAACCAGTATAAATTTGCTTCTAAATCTATCAATAATTTGAGCTCAATTGCCTGTTATCGGCTCTGGTAATGATTACCCTTGATGACGGCGTAGCCCCGACGACACCATTACAATCATCTTCATCTAGAGCTTTATTACGACAAACCCCATTGGTGAGGTCTTTTACTTGCGGAAGTCGATAGTCTAAATCATCATACCAATCGGTATGGGTAGGAGTCCCATCAACTCCTACCATTACCGAGGTGCTACGGATCAAGAACCACTTCTGTAATACAAATCCATATGTTACGACTTCATTACCCTATCTATCTCTACCCACTAACTCGAATGTCTGTGGTAAATTTGGCTTATAAATTAGATCTGAATAAGTTAGATGGTGGCTGTGCCGAACGTCATAGTCATCGTCGTTTGGTTTAGGACCAGTTAAGGTAACTCGCGCCACATCTTCTGAACCATCAAGCCAACTATCCCAATAACTACTGGTTGTTTTCCTTGTCACAGTAGCGGTGATCCCCTCATGCGTAACTAGCTCCCATGTCAATTCAATTGGATCAATCCCCTCTATGTCTAAATCAAAATATAATCCATTAGCTCCCGTGGTCGGAAAATTGAGGGCGTATGATTCAGGGTTGACTGATTGCGTAAAAAATCCTTTGTTTGGATGCCATATGTCAGCAGGTCCAACTTGTGTATTTTTGCCGTAATTCAGGTTAGGTCTGACAAATTTGATAATAGGTGATGGTGGTAATATTATTGCATCACTACGATTAACCACTCGGACATTTTTACTGGTTAATGCCTGCAAATTCCATTAATACGGCAATAATAACAGAATCAACGCCAATAGGATTTTTGAGAATGATTTCAATAATAATTTGAGGGATAACTTCGAGGATATAAACGAGTAAAGTGTAAAAACTGGTCTTAAACCGCCTACACGGAGGTGAAGCCAATATACTATAATCCCATTTCGCAAAAGGCAAATAGGATTTTTGTTTTACAAAACCCTTTTTTATAGGTTGCTTTTAATTTATTGTTTTTATTTATTTTTATTTATTGATAAAAAAAGGGTTAGCTGGATTTTAGATTTTTTAGTAATGCGTAAATTTAACCACTAAGAAATAGTTGAGTAGAATTTTGACTTTATTGTTTTTAATCCAACTTATCAAAACTCATTATAAACCAATATATAAAAATTAATTGTGCACTTCTAACTAATCTTGACCCCAGCAGGAATCGAACCTGCAACTAGCCCTTAGGAGGGGCTTGTTATATCCATTTAACTATGAGGTCATTGGAGTACTTATTCTAATAAATTTGAAAAGATAATGCCATTTAAATAACGAAAAATTTTCTATTTTTAGTAATCATGATACAATCGCATCATCTTTAACCTTATTACTTTTAATCAAAGATACTATGAAAAAACGAATAGTTGGTATGATGTTTTCGGTAATGGCGCTCACAGGTTGCGCCTCTTATCAGTCCGAAAACAATTCCTATAGTGATCCGTTATCTGGCTTTAACAAAACCATGTTTAATGTTAACTACTATGCGCTTGATCCTTATATTTTGCGTCCTACGGCAGTCGCTTGGAAAGATTACGTCCCTTCCCCTGTTCGTACAGGTGTGGTTAACTTTTCCTCTAACCTTTCTGAACCCGCTTCAATGGTGAACAACTTATTACAAGGCGATGTTCATAAAGCTGGCACGCATTTAGCACGATTCTTTTTAAATACCGTTTTCGGTTTTGCGGGTTTGATGGATGTTGCTAGCATGTCAGATCCTCAATTACAAAAAGGTGGCAAACGGAGTTTTGGTGATGTTTTAGGTCATTACGAAGTGCCTTATGGTCCTTATGTTGTGCTACCGTTTTATGGTTCAGCAACGTTAAGAAACGAAGGTGGTAGCGTAGTTGACTCTCTTTATCCACCGCTTGTTTGGTTAGATTGGCAGTGGGCGTTAGTGCGTGGTGCATTTGACGGTATTGAAGCGCGTGCAGTGGCGATTGAGTATGAAGATTTAATTAAAAATAGCGATGACCCTTATAACTTTATGCGTAACGCTTACTTCCAACGTAATGACTTTGTAGCATCGGGTGGTAAAGTGGACGAAAGCAAGCAAAAGCAACGTGAAGAATCGATTAATGATGTTATTAATGATATCGATTCACAATAGCTTTAATTAAATTATGCTGTTGTGTTAAATCGAGCTAATAAATAAACCGCCATTAATTGGCGGTTTATTTATGGTCTTTTATTTATGATGACGCTAATTAGTCACTTTTATTTGCCTATCTATTTCAATATTGGTTTCATTTCTGGCAGATAATGCCAAAATCGGCTTGGCATTTGTTGCCGTTGTAATTTAGGATTGATGCGTTCTTTGATGGTTAACGCATTGCAATAGCGTAACCACATGGTTTGAAATAATGCTTCGTCTTCGGTTAGATAATGTTGATTAACTTGGCTGTTGATAATCAAATCATCTTTATTAATAAGCGAAACTGGTTCAATACTGTGTAAATTATAAATATAACCATATTCACGCTTTTCGTCATATATTGCCCATTTTTGATCGGCAAAGCGCTCTTTAAAAAATTTAAGCACCAACGGCAAAACATTATAAATAGGTGCAATAATCGAAAAATAAATTTTATCATCCCTATCGTTACGCTCAACAACACCTTTAACAGGATTATTAATAGCATTAAAGCGTACAAATTGCATCACACGATGCCGTTCTCGGCTCACTTTTTTAGCAATATCATGCACAGTTAACACATCTTGATCGGCAAAATCAGTTTCGATTGATTTAGAGGATTTAAATACCTTACAAATGTAACGAAAAACGATTAAATCACTTTCAGGCAATTCCGATAGCCAAACATACATCAAATGACGAAGCGCAACTTTGCTAATCTTGTTAATTAATGCTACGCGTACTCGTTCATATTTTACATCGCAAAATTCGACATGATGCCTATCAGACACTAACAACGGTTCGACCTGCCCTGTGGTTAATAAGCATTCAGGCATTTTTTTGAATTTAAAAGCATCAAACACAGCACAAAGCAAGCTTTCAAAGCTCTTATCATAATAAAACGCTAACATGTTTTACCAACCCATCACTAATTGCTGTGGAATATTTGTCTGTTTATCTTCTAGCAAAGGCGGATCTTGCAACGTAAGTCGGATATATTCGGCCGATGAATTGAGTAATTTGAATTTTTTCATCTCATGACAAACAACAAAAAATTGTGCACGTTTTAAAACAACGCCAATGCGTTTAAGCGCGTCAAGAGTAAGCTTTCGATGACGCCTTGCCATCACAATTAACTTGGCAGACTTAACTCCAATGCCTGGCACTCGTAATATTTTTTGATAACTATCACGATTAACATCAACCGGAAAAAACTGCGGATTGCGGATTGCCCAAGCCAATTTGGGATCGACCGTTAAATCCAGATCTGGATATTGATCGTTAACTATTTCATCGACATTAAAATCATAAAAACGCAATAACCAATCGGCTTGATATAAACGGTTTTCGCGCACTCTTGGTACTTCTTGCACAACAGGCAGCCGTCTATCGTAGCCATTTACCGGAATAAATCCCGAATAATAAACTCGCTTCATAGTTGGTCGTTTATAAAGTTTGGCGGTTAATTGCAAAATTTGCTTATCCGACTCATCTGTCGCACCAATAATAACTTGAGTACTTTGCCCAGCAGGTACAAATTTGGGTGTGGATCGAAATTTTTTGCGATCTTCAATATTTTCTAACACATTTTGATGAATTTGGCGCATAGGTTGATAGATACTTTGATGATCTTTATCAGGCGCAAGTAATTTAAGGTTTTCTTCGGTTGGAATTTCTAAATTGACACTCATCCTATCAACTAATAAGCCAGCTTGATTAATTAGATCATTACTCGCACCAGGGATCGCTTTCATATGTATATAGCCATTAAAGCCATGCTCATCACGTAAAATCTTTACCACTCTAATCATTCTTTCCATGGTGTGATCTGGGCTTCGAACAATCCCCGAACTGATAAATAAGCCTTCGATATAATTACGGCGATAAAATTCAATGGTCAAATTGGCCAGCTCGCGCGGGGTAAAGCCTGCTCTTGGAATATCATTACTTTGTCGGTTAATACAATAAGCGCAATCAAACATGCAATAATTTGTCAGCATAATTTTAAGTAACGAAACACATCTTCCATCGGCAGTAAAGGTATGGCAAATACCAGATTTATGTGCATTACCGATACCTTTAGCTTTATTACTTCGTGATGCACCACTTGACGAACAAGAAATATCATATTTTGCTGATTCGGCTAATATCTCAAGTTTGGTTATCATTTTTTCGGACATATTTAACTCACCAAAAACACTGTTTATTTATACAGTTTACAGCAATCATATAAAGCTTTGCAAGCAAATATTACAGACTAAAACAACCATCATCGATACCGCTTTTAGCAACTTTTTATGAGGTTATAATTGATTTAATTGCTTTATTTATATAAATAATCAAATCAATATCAGAAGATCAAAATAAAAAACACGGCAAGGTATTGTTCAGCTTACAAGTGTACGCTATAATCAACGCACTTTTTTGTATGAAGCCAGATAACTTAGGAGCTAAATAGTAAATGAAACGTGTTGTTATTACAGGGTTAGGAATTCTTTCAAGTATTGGGAATAATACTAAAGAAGTTTTAGAATCACTAAAAATCGGTCGTAGCGGTATTACCTTTTCCCAAGAAATGAAAGATAGCGGAATGCGTAGCCATGTATGCGGGAATGTCAAGCTCGACACGACAGGACTGATTGATCGCAAAGTTGTTCGCTTCATGAATGACGCTTCTATTTATGGTTATCTAGCTTTACAACAAGCCATTGAAGACGCAAAATTGACTCCAGAACAAGTCTCTAACCCTCGCACTGGTTTAATTGCTGGTTATGGTGGCTCAACCAAAACACAATACAATGTCGTTGCTGGCATGAAAGAAAAAGGCCTACGTGGTGTTGGTCCTTATGCTGTAACCAAATCAATGTCATCGGCGATTTCGGCTTGTTTAGCAACCCCATTTAAAATCAAAGGGATTAGCTATTCAATGACATCTGCTTGTGCAACATCAGTTCACTGTATTGGTCACGCTGCAGAACTGATTCAACTTGGCAAGCAAGATATCGTTTTTGCCGGTGGTGGTGAAGAACTGTGCTGGGAAATGTCATGCGAATTCGACGCCATGGGTGCTTTATCAACCAAATATAACGACAACCCAGAAAAAGCATCACGCGCTTATGATAAAAATCGTGATGGTTTTGTTATTGCAGGTGGTGCGGGCATGGTTGTTGTTGAAGAATTAGAACATGCCCTTGCGCGCGGTGCTCATATTTATGGTGAACTTGTTGGCTATGGTGCAACATCAGATGGGCATGATATGGTTGCCCCATCAGGCGAAGGTGCAATGCGTTGTATGCAACTTGCTATTCAAGATTTAGATGTTCCGGTTGATTACATCAACACCCACGGCACATCAACCCCAGTGGGTGATGTCAAAGAGTTATGGGCAATCAAACAAGTATTTGGTGATAACATTCCAGCGATTTCATCAACCAAATCAATGACAGGTCACTCATTAAGTGCAACTGGTGCACAAGAGCTTATTTATTCATTATTAATGTTAGAACATGGTTTTATTACACCAAGCATTAACATTGATGAACTTGATGATGCAGCAATTGGCATGAACATTATTACCGAACCAACCGAGCGTGAACTTACCACAGTCATGTCAAATAGCTTTGGTTTTGGTGGTACAAATGCCTCAATTGTCATGAAAAAATACAAGGGTTAATAAGTAAATTTAATTGATACCAATCAATAAAAAACCGTTCCATTGAGAACGGTTTTTTATTAACGTAGTCAGATGTTAAACAATCTTGCAAGAGCTTGCTTAGTTACTGAATCAAAAACTTAAAACAGTGAAAGCCATTATCACTATTTTAACTACTTAAGCAATTATTAATCGTTATAACTGTTATACCCTCCCTGATCAGTTGTCGGCACATTTTGATGCCAGATTAATAACAGTATTGACTCTTGGGGATTGTCAAAATTGAGATACCTTTTCAATAAAATCATTAAAGCTTGGCTAGTTTTTTAGGGGGATTTTTGGTAAAAAATGTAAATATTGCGGTAAATTAAGCTTTAGGGAAATATTGAAATTATTCAATATTTTTTATTTTATAGAAATAATTTGGGAACGTTTAGGGTTCGAATGTTTAACTTTTGGTGGGCAGTTCAAAATCCACTAAAAACCTCTTTCATCACAGGAATTTTGATCACTGCGTGATTCCTATCCTTTACTAATTGGCATTTAACGAATCACCTTGGAACGCACATCCCTGTACGTCCAAGGCTCATTATGTTCCTGCAAATGTCTATGTCAATTAACTCTCTCGACAAAACTTAGCCTTTAGAGATTCCAGAAAAATCATCAAAAACTAGTTAGGTATCATATTGATTTTATTGTTACTTTTATCGGGGTATTTTTGATTTATCAGCTTACAACAAAAAACAACATTGTATGAATTTGTTCCATGTGTGAAAAAATTTAATTTCAATATTAAACCTTTATCGAATGTTAAGTTTAACTTGACAAGATTTCATGAAACGAAGTCCGATACTAATGAAAAGGACAGGAGCTATACTATGAACGCACAAAAAATGAATATCAAGCAATTATTAAAATTAAATAATTCTCATATTCGTGCCAATTATTTATATTGACAATAGACTTGAATAAATTTCGGTGCAAACTCTTTCTTTAGCTTCTTTAGCAAAAAAATTGGCACTAGGATAAAATTTGATATATTGAATATTATCGTTATAGTTTAGTTATGCTATATATCACTACTTAGGAATATCAAGGCATTTAACTCCGATGAGTAAAAATGAGGTTAGTATGATAATACATTGACGCAAACAACATTTGAAGCCATCAAAAGCGAATACTGATAAAAACCGAAAATTACAACAAGCTTGTGTAAATACCCCAAACCTAGTACACAACTCACGTAGAAAATCATGCTGCTTGTTTTAGTGTTTTATACTCAATCGGTGTCATGTTATTTAACGCCTCATGCGGTCTTTCGGTATTATAAATCGTTAACCATTCTTCGGTTATTCTCCTTGCTTGTGCTAAGTTGTTAAAAAGATATAAATCGAGTACTTCAGTACGATAGGTACGATTAAATCGTTCAATATAGCCATTTTGATAAGGGCTACCGGGCTGGATATAATCAATGGTTATATCATGGGATTTAGCCCAGTTTATAAAGGTTTTTCCTGTAAATTCTGGTCCATTATCGACTCGTATTTTTAATGGATAGCCATGATATTCAGCCAGTTTATCTAAGTAACGGGTAACTCTCCCTGCCGGTAAGCTTACTGCAATATCAATGCCTAGCGCCTCACGATTAAAGTCATCGATGACATTGAATGTCCTAAAGCGACGTTGATTACCACTACTATCACTCATAAAATCCATTGACCAACATTCACCTTGTTTATTGGGTACTAATAACCTTTCCGGGCATCGTGGAGGAATGCGTTGTTTACGCTTTACCCTCAGATTAAGCTTTAATTCACAATACACCCGTTTATGATTCCATTTATAGCCGAGCTTTCTGATGCGATTAAAGCATTTAGGAAAGCCCCAGCGTAAATGCCGGTCTGTGATAGCATTCAACACCGAAACAATCACCGAATCATCCAGTAACTTAGCTTGATAATAATAAGCACAACGGCTTAAGCCAACAATGGCACAACTCATAGCAATAGTAACTGAATGATTTTGTTGTAGTTGCTGTGCCCACGTTTTACGTGCCTTTGTGGGCACTAAAGCTTTTTTATAATTTCTTCCTGAAGCTGGGATTTTAAGCTCAGTTCGGCAAACATCTGTTTAAGCTTACGGTTTTCAGCCTCCAGCTCCTTTAAGCGTTTGATGTCCGAAGTTTCCATTCCGCCGTATTTTTCCCGCCATTTATAGAAAGTTGAATTACCCATGCCATATTTACGACAGAGCTCCTTGACAGGAATACCCGCTTCAGCTTCTTTTAAAAAAGCGACGATCTGATGTTCAGTCATTTTTTTCATAATTAAATCCCCTTTACTTTTATCATAGAGAATTTTCTACTTTTTTGCTGTACTATTTTAGGGGATAGTTACACTGTAGTTATCGAGTTTTATAAAATTACAGGCTATGATTGTTACTTTATAAAAAGTTACTTTAATGAACCTCACTTAAATCTGTTTCTAAAAAAATTGAGTTTTATTGTCGTCATAAAGTTAATCATCAATTAAAACAAATTGTCTAATTGACATAAATCGCATCTACTGGTTATTAAATAATTATTTAAAATCGAAAAAAAAAGTTGCGAGTAGGCAATTTCTGTTATATTTTGTTCAATAGATTTAATTATTAACTCAGTTAAAGGTTTTTATTTTATGATTTGTTTTTGCGTTTTTGTGACTAAACATCATCATCACCATCATTCCTGAATAGTCTTCGGGCGATTGGTGCTGGAAGACGTTGATCTTCCGGTGATATCGCAAAAGCAAGCAGAGAACCCTCGGAAGATCAAACTTCCGAGGGTTTTTTGTTTGTGGTTTATAAATTTTTAGATAACTTTGGAGAAAGATATGTTGGATAATTCGCGTTTACGCATTGCGATGCAAAAATCAGGTCGTTTAAGTGATGAGTCAAAAAAATTACTGGCACAATGTGGCATTAAGATTAATCTACAAGAACAACGGTTAATTGCTTTTGCCGAAAATATGCCCATCGATATCTTGCGAGTTCGAGATGATGACATTCCCGGTCTGGTGATTGATGGCGTTGTCGATATTGGGATTGTCGGCGAGAATGTATTAGAAGAAGAAGTATTAGACCGGCAAGCCGAAGGCGAAGATCCACAATTCAAAAAATTACGCAGTTTAGATTTTGGTGGTTGTCGTTTATCGATCGCAGCACCTCGTGATTTTGAGTATACAGGACCAGAATGTTTAAATGATTTGCGTATTGCCACCACTTATCCTCACCTGCTACGCCGTTATCTTGCACAATATAATGTTACCTTTAAAACCTGTTTGCTTAATGGTTCGGTCGAAGTTGCACCGCGCGCAGGACTTGCCGATGTGATTTGTGATTTGGTTTCAAGTGGCGCAACACTTGAAGCAAACGGTCTTAAAGAGATCGAAGTTATCTATAAATCAAAAGCCTGTTTAATCCAGCGCCAAGGCGAAATGCCACCAGTAAAACAAGAGCTGATTGATAAAATCATGACTCGAATTCAAGGTGTCATTCAAGCACGTGGATCCAAATATATTATGCTACACGCCCCAACCGCCGTTTTAGAAGATGTAGTTGCCCTGCTTCCAGGGGCAGAAAATCCAACTATTTTACCTTTAACCGGTGAACAAAATCGTGTGGCGCTACATATGGTGAGCAGTGAATCACTCTTTTGGGAAACTATGGAAAAACTAAAAGCATTAGGCGCCAGCTCAATTCTGGTCTTACCAATTGAAAAAATGATGGAGTAATAATATGAAACTCTCTTATTGGCAACAATGTACAAATGAACAACAAATAGCGCTATTAACACGCCCTGCTATCACGGCCTCTGATTCGATTAGCAAATCAGTAACAGATATTTTGGCTCAAGTTAAACAAAATGGCGATGAAGCATTAAAAGCGCTTAGTAACAAGTTCGATAAAGTCCAGATCACGCAAATTAAATTAACTCAAGATCAAATTAAAGCTGCAACTTGCCGAGTTAATCCTGAATTGAAACAAGCTATGCAACTTGCTGTTTCTAATATCGAAAAATTCCACCAAGCACAAGTAAAACAAGCCATTATAGTTGAAACAATGCCGGGTATAAAATGTCAGCAAGTGACTCGCCCAATCGATTCTGTTGGTCTGTATATTCCGGGTGGTTCGGCCCCTTTATTATCAACCGTGTTAATGCTGGCAATACCAGCTAAAATTGCGGGTTGTCGTAAAGTGATTTTATGTTCGCCGCCACCGATTGCGGATGAAATATTATATGCAGCTGAACTTTGTGGCGTTACCGAGATTTATCAACTTGGTGGAGCTCAAGCGATTGCTGCTATGGCATTTGGTACTGAATCGGTGCCTAAAGTGGCTAAAATTTTTGGTCCAGGCAATGCTTACGTTACCGAAGCCAAACGCCAAGTAAGTCAACGTCTTGACGGTGCCGCCATTGATATGCCTGCGGGTCCTTCTGAGGTGCTGGTTATTGCTGATAGTTCGGCAAACCCTGATTTTATTGCTGCCGATCTATTATCACAAGCCGAACATGGCCCTGATTCGCAAGTGATTCTGCTTACCCCTGACGAGGTCATTGCGCAAGCGGTATCAATCGCCGTCGATAAGCAACTTGCCCAACTATCGCGCAAAGAGATTGCGGAAAAAGCCTTGAAAGAGAGTCGCTTAATTGTAACGAAAGATTTAACTCAGTGCATTAACATCAGCAATCGTTATGGTCCCGAACACTTAATTATTCAAACAGCCAATGAGGATGAATTAGTTGAACAAATCACCAGTGCTGGTTCAATATTTTTAGGCAATTGGTCGCCTGAATCAGTCGGTGATTATGCTTCTGGGACTAATCATGTACTGCCAACATATGGCTATACCGCAACATATTCTAGCCTTGGGCTGGCTGATTTTCAAAAAAGAATGACAGTACAAAAATTATCGCCAGAGGGCTTAAAAGCAATCGGAAACGCTGTCGAACTTATGGCCGAAGCCGAACAACTCACCGCCCATAAACACGCGGTAACTTTACGCCTAGCGGCATTAAATTCAATGGGTTAAAAATAGGTGGATAACATGGATATCAATAAATTAGTCAGAAAAAATATTCAGAAACTAACGCCTTATCAATCCGCCCGTCGGATTGGTGGTAATGGTGATGTGTGGCTCAATGCCAACGAATACCCTGTTGCCCCACATTTTGAATTAACCGAACAAACCTTAAACCGTTACCCAGAGCCACAACCAGAAAAAGTGATTCAGCGTTATGCTCAATATGCAGGTGTACAACCCGATCAGTTAATTGTTAGCCGCGGCGCTGATGAAGCTATTGAATTATTAATGCGTGCATTTTGCGAGCCTGAAAAAGACAGCATTTTGTACTGCCCACCAACTTATGGCATGTATCAAGTGAGTGCTGAAACGTTAGGCATAAAAACCAAAACAGTCCCAACCAAAGCCGATTGGCAGCTTGATCTTGAGGGTATCGAGCAGCATCTTGATGGCGTTAAACTGATTTATGTCTGTTCACCAAATAATCCAACGGGTAACTTAATTGATCCTGAGGATATTAAGGCGTTGCTCAATATTACTAACAATCGTGCTTTAGTGGTGATTGATGAAGCTTATATTGAGTTTTCCCCTAACTCAACGGTGGTGAGTTGGCTTGCTAACTACTCTAATTTAGTGGTGTTACGTACACTATCAAAGGCATTTGCTTTAGCGGGATTACGTTGTGGTTTTACGATTGCGAATAAACCGGTGATTGATGCATTACAAAAAGTCATTGCCCCCTATCCACTCGCTACCCCCGTGGCCGATATTGCGGCACAAGCGCTGAGTAAAGATGGCATTAATGCCATGAAGTTGCATGTGATCAATTTGAATAGACAAAAAGAAAAATTTGCCGGCTTACTCGCTCAATTACCTGTTGTTGAAAAAGTCTATCCAAGTTCATCCAACTATTTATGCGTAAAGTTCCAAGATAATAAGGAAGTTTTTAATGCTTTATGGAATAAAGGGATTATCTTACGCGATCAAAGCAAGTCGATTGGCCAAAATAATATGATTCGAATCACCATTGGCACCCAAGCTGAGTGTGAAGCAGTAATTTCTGCGCTCAAGGCAATAAAATAGGAGCAAAAATGTTACAAAAATACTTATTCATTGATCGAGATGGCACATTAATTACCGAACCGCCGATTGATTTTCAGGTTGATCGGTTTGAAAAATTAGCATTTGAACCTCACGTAATCCCTGCTCTGCTTAAACTACAAGCAGTAGGATACAAATTAGTGATGGTCACCAACCAAGATGGGCTGGGTACTAACCGCTATCCACAAGCAGATTTTGATGGACCGCATAATCTAATGCTGCAGATTTTTAAATCACAAGGCATTAATTTTGAAGATGTGCTAATTTGCCCTCACTTTCTAGAGGATAACTGCGAATGTCGTAAACCTAAAATCCAATTAGTATTACCTTATCTTACTAGTGGTAAATTGGACAAACAAAATAGCTACGTTATTGGTGACAGGGTCACTGATATTCAGTTGGCTGAAAATATGCAAATCAAAGGGTTACGATATCATCCTGAAAATTTAAATTGGCACGAAATTGCGCAACGATTAACCTCCGCTGATCGCTATGCTAAAGTTGAACGCAATACTAAAGAAACGAAAATATTAGTCGAAGTATGGCTAGATCGCCAAGGTGGTAGTCAAATTAATACGGGAATTGGTTTTTTTGATCATATGCTCGATCAAATTGCTACACACGGCGGTATTAAGCTCAATATCCAAGTAGTGGGTGATTTGCATATTGATGATCACCACACCATAGAGGATACTGGACTGGCGTTAGGCGAGGCACTTAAAATAGCACTCGGCGATAAACGTGGCATTACGCGTTACGCATCTGTTATTCCAATGGATGAGTGTTTAGCCAAGTGTGCAATTGATATTTCAGGGCGCCCTTATCTTAAATTTAAAGCCGAGTTTACTCACCAAAAAGTAGGCGATATGAGCACACAAATGGTTGAGCATTTCTTCTACTCACTGAGTTATGCTATGGCTATCACGTTACATATTGAAACCGAAGGCAATAATGATCATCACAAAGTTGAAAGTTTGTTTAAAGCCTTTGCGCGTACATTAAAGCAAGCAATCAAAATTGAAAGTGATCGATTGCCAAGTTCAAAAGGAGTGCTATAAATGAAGATTGTCATTCTTGATACTGGCTGCGCTAATCTTTCATCGGTCAAATATGCTGTGCAACGGTTAGGTTATGATCCAATAATTAGCCTTGATCCTGATGTCGTGCTAAGTTCAGACAAACTGTTTCTACCAGGCGTAGGCTCAGCAAGTTCAGCTATGCAAAAACTAAAAGAACGCAATTTAATAGAGCTTATCAAAGTTTGTACACAACCAGTATTAGGGATCTGCCTTGGTATGCAACTTTTAGCAAATTACAGCAATGAAGGGCATGTGCATACTTTAGGAATCATCCCTGAAAACGTTGTTGAAATTCCTGATTATGGTCTACCTTTGCCACACATGGGGTGGAATCAAGTCTACCCAAAAGCCGGCCATCATCTTTTTCGAGATATTCCTGATGACGCTTATTTTTACTTTGTACATGGATACGCGATGCCACTATGCTCAGCAACAATAGCAGAAACCAATTACGGCGAAAGCTTTACCGCTGCCGTACAAAAAGAAAACTTCTACGGCGTGCAATTTCATCCAGAGCGTTCTGGCTCAGCCGGTGCAAAATTGCTCAAAAACTTTTTGGAGATGTAACAATGGCAGTTTATCCAATGATTATCCCTGCGCTTGATTTAATTGAGGGTAGCGTGGTGCGATTGCACCAAGGCGATTATGAGCAAAAACGCGATTACGGCAATCATCCACTTTTGCGCCTACAAGATTATGAAAAGCAAGGTGCTAAACTATTGCACTTAGTGGATTTAACCGGCGCAAAAGATCCTAATGCTCGTCAAATTTCGTTAATACAAACGTTGATTAATGGCGTACAAGTTCCTATCCAAGTTGGAGGCGGAATTCGCACTGAGAAAGACATACAATCATTATTATCAGCTGGTGCTGCTCGCGTGGTAATTGGGTCAACCGCCATCAAGCAACCAGAAATAGTTAAACAGTGGTTTAAAAAATACGGCGCTGAAAAATTGGTATTAGCACTGGATGTGCGCATTGATACTAAGGGCAATAAATATGTGGCGATTCATGGTTGGCAAGAAGACTCAAAACAGACTTTAGAACAAGTGATTGAGGATTATCTACCTTATGGATTGAAACATGTGCTTTGTACTGATATTTCGAAAGATGGCACTCTCAGCGGTTCGAATGTTAAGTTGTACCAAGAAATTAGTCAAAAATACCCACAAATTGCTTTTCAAGCATCTGGCGGTATAGGTCAATTAGACGATGTTAAAGCACTTGCCAATAGCCGCGTTGCAGGCGTAATTGTAGGGCGAGCTTTACTCGAAGGTAAATTTACTGTTCAGGAGGCAATTTCATGTTGGCAAAAAGAATAATTCCTTGTTTAGATGTTCGCGATGGTCAAGTGGTTAAAGGTGTGCAATTTCGAAATCACGAAGTTATTGGTGATATTGTGCCTTTAGCAAAGCGCTATGCGCAAGAAGGGGCTGATGAATTGGTCTTTTATGATATTACCGCCTCGTCAGATGGGAGAGTGGTTGATAAAAGTTGGGTTGCAAAAGTGGCCGAAGTTATTGATATCCCCTTTTGTGTTGCTGGCGGAATTAAAACTGTTGAAGATGCTGGGCAAATATTAAGCTTTGGTGCCGATAAAATTTCGATCAATTCCCCTGCGCTTGCCGATCCCACTTTAATTACAAGGCTTGCAGATCGTTATGGTGTGCAGTGTATTGTGGTTGGTATTGATACTTGGTATGACAAAGAATCAAACAATTATCATGTTTATCAATTTACAGGTGACGAAAAACGCACCGTTGCCACAAAATGGAATACGCTTGATTGGGTACAAGCGGTGCAAAAACATGGTGCGGGCGAAATTGTTCTAAATATGATGAACCAAGACGGCGTTCGTAATGGGTATGATCTTGAGCAACTGAAAGCGGTTCGCGGTATTTGCAAGGTACCGCTGATTGCTTCAGGTGGTGCGGGAAATATGGCGCATTTTTTACAGGCATTTGACCAAGCTGAAATTGACGGTGCATTGGCAGCCTCCGTTTTTCATAAGCAAATCATTAATATTGGTGAACTTAAACAATATTTGGCACAACATGGAGTAGATATTCGATTATGTTAACTCAAAATTGCAATACCCAATTAGATTTACAACAACTTGATTGGCAAAAAGTAGATAATTTAATGCCGGCCATTATTCAGCATTATGTATCTGGTGATGTATTAATGCTTGGTTATATGAATCAAGAAGCGTTAATACAAACACAAAGTAGTGGTAAAGTCACTTTTTATTCACGCACCAAACAGCGCCTTTGGACCAAAGGTGAAACTTCTGGTAACGTTTTAAATGTCATGAGTATTTCGGCTGATTGCGATAATGATACATTACTGATTTTAGTGAATCCAGTTGGTCCAACTTGCCATACCGGCACAACAAGTTGCTTTGCTAATGCTAAAAGCGAATGGGGATTTTTGTTTGAATTAGAGCAATTAATCGCTGCACGAAAAAATGCCGATCCTAAGTCATCCTATACGGCAAAACTGTATCATGATGGCACAAAACGAATAGCGCAAAAAGTGGGAGAAGAAGGTGTTGAAACCGCCCTTGCTGCGACAGTTCATGATCGAGAAGAGTTAAAAAATGAATCTGCGGATTTGGTTTATCATTTATTAGTATTACTCCAAGATCAAAATCTGTCACTACAAGATGTGATTGGCATTTTAAAAGCAAGGCATAAATAATAAAAATAATCAAAGTGCGAATCATATCGCACTTTGATTTACATTTTTTTATTATGATAAAAAATAAATTGACTTAGCAAACAGGCAATTTTACCCCATTAAACATCGCTAATACTTCGATATTATTTTCACATAACATGAGTTTATCGACAGTTTGTCGATGCAAATGTGGTGAAAACTGCTGAATAAAATCATACATATAACTACGTAAAAATAACGAACGCGCAAAAACGATATAGGTTGTGCTGTAGGGGAAAATATGACCAGCATTCAGTACAACAAAATCATCCTCTGAAGCATTATTCACCGCCATTTTGGCGACAATGCCAATACCGACACCCAATTTAACATAGGTTTTAATTAACTCAGCGTCTGTTGTGCTAAAAACAATATTAGGCGACTGATTAGCGCGTAAAAAAGCTTGATTTAAATCTGAACCATCATTAGAAAAATCGTAACTGACTAATGGATATTGTGAAAGATCTTCAATTGTAATTAAGCTGCTTTTGGCAAGCGGGTGATCTTTCATCATAATCACTGCTTGGTTCCAGTGATAGCAAGGTAAAGCAATCATATCATCGCTAAGCTGTGAAATGTCGGTCACAATAGCCAATTCGGCCTGCCCTGCTTGTGCTTGAGATATGCACTGTGGTGATGATCCTTGCTCCATATGCAAAGTAATATTTGGATATTGTTGCATAAACTGCTGGATCACAACAGGCAAGGCATAACGTGCTTGAGTATAAGTTGTGGTAATTGTTAATGAACCTTGATTTGGCTGACTAAATTCTTTGGCAATAATTTTAATATCGCTCGATTTATTGAGGATCTCTCGAGCAAGCGCAATAATTTTTTCACCGACAGGCGTCACTTCTGAAAGGTGCTTACCTACTCGGGTAAATATCTGAACACCAAGCTCGTCTTCTAATAATTTTATTTGTTTGCTTATACCTGGTTGAGAAGTATACAGTTTTTCGGATGTCAACGATACGTTAAGATCGTTATTGACGACTTCGACAATATAGCGTAATTGTTGCAATTTCATGACAAACAAAAGCTCCTTTAACTGTATGCTTTTCTCCCTTTTAATCATATTACAAAAGGGAGAATTGTTAAGGTAAACCTTTTCACAGCCTAGTACAAACAAAAATAATTATTTTTATACTAAAACGCATACTTTCCTGAAACTTTTTGACAAAATTCAGGTATGCTTACCTATTTTTTATTATTGATCCATTTGCCATCCACATATTGCATCACCCAACCTGTCGATTTTCCATTAATTTCCGAGGTAACATATTGTTGTTTGTTTTTACGGCTAAAACGAACAATGGATGGATTACCATCAGGATCTTTATTTGGAGCTTCAGTCAAATAGATAAACTTTTCTGGCAAGCGATCTTTAAAGCGTTGTAACTCTTCAATCAATGGCGCTCTCGTTTCTCTTGATTTTGGAAAATTATGGGCAGCTAAAAATATCCCTGAGGCACCATCACGTAATACAAAATGTGCATCTGATTTTGTACATTTAAGTTCAGGCAAATCGACTGGATCTTCTTTAGGTGGAGCTACATCACCATTTTTTAAGATTTTACGCGTATTTTTGCAATCTTGATTAGTACAGCCCATATATAAGCCAAATCGTCCTGATTTTAAATGCATTTCAGATCCACATTTTTCACATTCAATAATTGGCCCTTCGTAACTTTTAACTTTAAAGCTACCTTTTTCAACAATAAAACCATCACAAATCGGATTATTGCCACAAATATGCAATTTACGCTCGTTATCAAGTAAATAACTATCCATCGCTGTATGGCATTTTGGACAGCGTTTACGTGCCCTTAAAGCATCGGTTTCGGCTGTTTCAGCTTCTTCCAAAATATTTAAAGTTTCGTGCTCAGGAATTAAGTTAATGGTTTGTTTGCAACGTTCTTTAGGTGGCAACGCATAACCTGAACAGGCTAAAAATACACCTGTACCCGCAGTTTTAATGCCCATTTCACGACTACAATTAGGGCATTTAATTTCAGGTGTTAATACTAATGGATTAAGTTGCATACCACCTTTATCAGGCGCTTGTTCGGCAACCTCAAGATGCTGACTAAAATCACTGAAAAACTGGTCAAGTACTTCGCGCCATTCTTGTTTTTTATGAGCGATTTCATCCAGTGCATGCTCCATACGTGCGGTAAAATCATAACTCATCAAATCATTGAAGTTTTCGCTGAGCCTATCAGTAACAATTTCACCGATTTTTTCTGCATAAAAGCGACGATTATCCAAACGCACATAACCGCGATCTTGAATTGTCGAAATAATGGTTGCATAAGTCGATGGGCGTCCAATTTCACGTTTTTCAAGCTCTTTAACCAGTGATGCTTCGTTATACCGAGCAGGTGGTTTGGTAAAGTGTTGATTTGGATTTAAGCTGATTAAATCGAGTTTGTCGTTGACTGATAACGGTGGTAATATTTTATCTTCATTATTTTTTGCCAGTTGTGGTTGTACTTTAGTCCAACCATCAAAACGCAATGTACGACCTTTGGCCTTTAAAGTAAAATCGCCTGATTTAACTGTAATTGTTGTTGAGTTATATTCGGCTGATGTCATTTGACAAGCCACAAATTGACGCCAAATGAGTTGATATAATTTACTCGCATCTGCTTCAATATCACTAATATTATCAGCAAGAATAGTAACATCTGATGGGCGAATCGCCTCGTGCGCTTCTTGTGAATTCTTTTTACTACTATATACATTAGGTGATTTTGGTAAATATTTATCGCCAAATTTGTTGCCGATATAATCTCGTACCATAGTTAATGCATCTTGACTCAAGTTAGTTGAATCGGTACGCATATAGGTGATATAACCAGCTTCATATAAACGCTGAGCTAGCATCATAGTCTTTTTAACGCCAAAACCAAGGCGAGTACTTGCGGCTTGCTGTAAAGTCGAAGTAATAAACGGGGCAGTTGGATTACTTTTTGTCGGTTTTTCTTCAATATTCGTTACTTGATATTGATTTTGATTAAGTCCTGCTAGCGCAATATCAATAGCAACTTTATCTTTTGGTTCAAACGCTTCGTCTTTATAATGAGTAACTTGTAGGGTTAAAGACTCTTTTTGAGCTGTGTTTAAATCAGCAAAAAGATCCCAATATTCTTCAGGAATAAAAGCATGAATTTCACGTTCACGTTCAACCACTAAACGCACTGCAACTGACTGAACACGACCAGCCGATAAGCCTCTAGCAACCTTTTTCCAAAGTAAAGGTGATAGCATAAAACCCACAACCCGATCCATAAATCGGCGTGCTTGCTGAGCATTGACCCGATCCATATCGAGCATAGCTGGCTCATTAAAGGCATTTTTGATCGCTGTTTTAGTGATTTCGTTAAACACAACACGACGGTATTTACTCTCATCACCACCAATGACATCTTTAAGATGCCAAGCAATGGCTTCTCCCTCTCTATCCAAATCGGTTGCGAGATAGATCATATCTGCATCTTTAGCCAGTTTTTTTAATTCTGATACCACCCGTTCTTTGCCAGGTAAAATTTCGTAATGCGCTTTCCAACCGTTGTATGGATCAACACTCATCCGATCAACTAAAATCTGTTGTTCGGAGCGTTTAACTTTTTTTTCGGCTTTGTCTTTTGTCTCTTTTGTTGATTTTTCAGCTCGTTGGCTACTACCACTCTTGGGTAGATCGCGAATATGACCTACACTTGATTTAACCACGAAATCTTTGCCAAGATATTTATTAATCGTTTTTGCTTTAGCTGGTGATTCCACAATAACAAGGGATTTTCCCATAATTAAACCTTTCTATTCTGTTGTTTGTATTCTTTACTATCTGGCTTCGCATTTAGGAGTGATAGTAAATCATCTTTAATTGTTGTTACTTGTGTTGCATATTGCTCTTTCTGCTCTGCATCTTCAATGAGTTGCGTAATGGTTTGTGACAATGTGCATCCACGGCGTTTGGCTAAATTAGCTAATCGTTGCCAGACTAAAAATTCCAAATCAATGGACTTCTTTCGAGTATATTGCTGTTCCGCATTAAAATGCCGTTTTCGTTTTGCCCGAATGGTTTGTTTCATGCGGTTATCTAAATCTGGATTTAAATGCTCTTTTATCCAATCAACGACACCTGCTGGATTATGTTCTAGTAACAATAATGCATTGACAGCCTGCTCAGCGGCGCTTTTTTCAATATATCGAGTAATTAGTTCACCCTCTAGATGCCTTTTTACTAAATAGTGCCACTTCCAACCGCATTCAAGGTTTTCTAGTTGTTGGTATTTCATCCGCTCACCTTGTGACGTTGTAACTAAAATGGAATATTTGTAGCATAATCTGCTCACACAATAAAGAAAATTATTACATTTGACAAATTTTTTATAAATCTGCTATCGTTGACCTTTCATTTTGATCTTTATTTAAGGAATCCCCATAATGGCTAAAGCAGATGTTATTTATATTAATGGCTATATTTACACCGCAGACAAACAAGATAGTGTCTGCGAGGCAATAGCAATCGAAAATGGCTATATTATTGCAACTGGTAGCACGCAAGAGATAAATAACAATCACTATGTTGATAATCACACAACCATTTATGATCTGCAAGGTAAAACGATGATGCCAGGAATCATTGATTCGCATTTGCATACTTTTTGGGGAGGTATGCAATTATCGTCGTGTAATTTAAATTATCAAAGCTTAACTATTGATGATACATTAGCTATTATACAACAATATTTAGATAAAGATTCTATCAGTGATAATACTCATTGGTTACAAGTTCGTGGCTGGCTAAGGCAAGAGGTTTTACCAATTGGCACAGATATTACGCGCTTTGATCTCGATAGACTTAATACAAAACGCCCTGTTATTTTGTTTTCTAATGACTGCCATACTTTAGTTGCCAATAGCATTGCTTTAGAGAAATTTGGTTTAGATAGAAACACCCCTGAACCAACCGATGGAAAGATTGGTCGTACTGATGACGGTGAATTAAATGGCATATTAGAAGATGCCCCGGCTATGCGTGCGTTTGACAGCATTTCTAAGCTCACCGATGAACAAGCTGTCAACATTGCTAAATTATCGCAAGCAGAACTTAATAAACAAGGCGTTACTGCTGTTATGGATGCTCGAATTACCGAAACCCAAGCCGAGGCATTTTTAAAACTACAACAACAAGACCAACTATCGATTCGCTTATTTGGTGCACGTGAATTACCGCCAGATGATGTATCCTCAATAGAAGAAATTCCAACTTTACTTAACAAAGTTAAACAGTTCGCTGCACGTTACGACGATAAAAACTGGCAACCCAAGCCCGGCATTAAAATTTCGCATACCAAATTATTTGTAGATGGTGTAATGCAAGCACCATTAATGACCGCACGCTTGCTTAAACCGTACAATTTAGCCGACGAAAAAGATCGTTACGGTGATCTTTATTATTCCATTGAAATGTTAGATGCTCTAATTCTTGAATCGGCAAAAGCTGGTTTTCATCCGCATATGCATACAGTTGGTGAAGGGGCTATCGAAGTTGTACTTGATGCCATTGAAAAAATGCGTAAGGCATTACCTAATGCCGATATTCGTCCAAGCACTGCGCATAACGAACTAAGCGCACTACACCAATTTACCAGATACAAACAATTAAATGCATGTGTAGTATTTTCATTCCAATGGGCTGGTTGTAGTTCGGCAATGGTTGAACAATATCAAACCCTATTTGGTCCAGAACGCTATAACGGTTTAGAAGCACACGGGCAATATATTGATGCAGGTGTAACATGTGCTTTTGGTAGCGATTGGCCAATTGATCCATTAAATGAATGGTACGATTTCCAAATTGCAATGACTAGACAAATCGATGCCGAGCATCCTCGGTTAAACAGTGATCGCAATCTAACCGCTATTGAAGTATTACGTAGCGCTACTATTAATGCCGCATATGTATTAAAACAAGATGAATACATAGGGTCAATTGAAAAAGGTAAATTTGCTGATTTGATTATTTTAGATCGCAATCCATTTACTATTCCAGCAACCGATATGCAAAATGTCAAGGTATTAACAACGATTGTGGGCGGTAAAATCGTTTATCAGAAAGCATAATTTAAACTTTATGTCTTTAATTTACAAATTGCTACACCAACCATGATTGGTGTAGCATAGGTTATTATTTAGACTTTAGTCAACATCAGCAACTACTTCGGTTTCCACTGCTGTTGGTTTCGTGAAATGTAAAATAGCGGCGATAATTAATGCACCAATAAACATATCAATGACATACCACGCTGTCGCTTTGGTCACCCCACCTAATGCAACTAACCCGCCAAATGCTACCAATGATTCAATCCCATTGATCATACCTAGCATACCTGCGATGGCAGTGCCAACAACAATAGCAATAATAACACGCTTTGGATCTTTAGCCGCAAAAGGGATCGCACCTTCGGTAATGCCCGCTAATGACAAAAAGAAAGCGGTAATGCCAAACTCTTTCTCTTCTTTGGTGTATTTTGGGCGTGACACAATCAATGACGACATAGCTAAACCTAATGGTGGAATAGCACAGCACATACGAAATACGCCATTTGGACCATAAACCCCCTCAGCCATTGCCGCTAAGGTAAATGCAGTCGCCGCTTTACTACATGGCCCTCCCATATCTAGCGCCGCTAATATACCAATGCCAATACCTAAAAATGCAGCATTAACCTCTGACATACCTTTTAAAGTTGCGACCATAGCTTTAACAAACCAATCAAGCGGATAAGATAGCCCATAAATATAAAGTGGTGCCATCACTAGTATCGTTACAGTTGGAATAATCATCACAGGCATAACCGAAGCTATCACTGAATGAACTTTAACTGTTTTGAACCATTTAACAAAATAACCAATTAAAATACCAAAAATCATTGCACCAATAAATCCAGTACTGACTTGGTTAGAACCAATTGGATTATTAACCACATACCCCATAATAAATGCAGGCGCTAAAGCAGCATTACCACCAATGGAATAAGCCATATAAGCAGCAAGCACAGGCACCATCATGGCAAAGCCATATAAGGCAACTTGTTTTAAATCAATAAAGAATTGATTACTTGGCAAAATAGTATCGTTTGTTACCTCACCTGTCATTAACACAATTGAAAAAAGTATTCCCGATGCAATGATAACGGGCAAAAACTTACTAATACCCGTATTTAATGCTCTAAATATCTCTTTACCGATACTATCTTTAACCACTTTAGTCGACATAGTTTCTACATTATTAAAAATATTGGCAGTATTTTTAACTGCTTCACCAGTACTCACTTTTATGACATTTTTATAAGGCTCAAGCCTATCGGCATTTTCAATTGAAATATCAGTCGCTAATAAAATCACATCGGCACTTTTAAAATCTTGTTCGGTTAATGAATTTTCAATACCTGCTGCACCTTGTGTTTCGATTTTATAATCCCAACCACGTTTTTTCGCCTCATTTTCAATTTTTTGCTTAGCAATATAAGTATGAGCCATCCCTGCGGTACACGCACAAATCGCAACAATCTTTTTTTTACTCATATAAACCTCTAATCTTATTTGCCACAGATTGAATATCGCTTTTAAGCAAATCTTCGACAAAATCATCATTAGCTAAATTCGATGCTAATTTTGCAATAATGGATAAGTGCTCTTTATTGGCGTGTTCTGGCGCGCCAATTAAAATGACTAATTTGACTTTATTGCCATTATTCCAAATTATGCCATCGACATATTTACCAACAACAATAAATGGCGTTTTAACCGCATTACTTTTAGCGTGTGGTAAAGCAATATCAGGTAACACATCGGTTTCCATTTCTTGTTCGTGCGCCATAACATCGTCAAAAAAGGTTTTAATATTAGTTAAATAAGCTTGGCTAGCTTCAACCATTAAATGGATAACTGTTGATTTTTGAGTAACAACATCACCCGTTAAATCAACCGGTAAAACAGAGATTGACTGCATAAATTGATCCTCTTACTGATAATAGAATATTTGCAATAACTCAATTTTCACTCTACATGTATTGTAGATAAAATATACAATAATTTATTTGCACTGACACTTATTTTGTCTAATAAATAATAGATTTGGATCACAAATATGCAAATAGAAACTCAACTGTTTAATCAAATACTCTAAATTAAATTAGACTAAAACCATTAATAATATGCTTTAAAGGTGATAATTTGTTTGCTTTAGTATCATTTTACTAAAAATTAACTTGCATAATTATCACAATATGGCAGAATTCCCTGCCGCTTTAAGCGGGTAAAAAGGCAAAACTATACTTAGTAGTTTTTTATTGTTTTTTGGGACAGAGGAGCAAAGTCATGTCCGCAATAAAAATGAAACGAGTTTTAACCACACCTGCATTGATTGCATTTGGTTTAGCTTATATGGTTCCTTTGGGGATCTTTACCACTTATGGGGAAGTGACAGTATTAAGTAACGGTCACTTACCTATAGCCTATATTATCACCCTAGCTATGATCTTTTTTACAGCATTAAGCTATTGCCGAATGGCAAATAAGCTTCCAATTGCTGGTTCTGCCTATTCGTATGTTCAACATACGTTTGGTGGAAAAATTGGATTTTTGGTGGGTTGGGCACAAATCCTTGATTACCTATTTTTACCAATATTAAATTATTTGGTACTAGGTATTTACCTTAACGAAGCATTTCCTAGCGTTCCTGCGTATGTATTTGTACTTGGGTCATTGATTGGTGTTAGTCTCTTAAATTATCTGGGTATTAAGTTGATTAATTCGGTAAATTTCACCTTAATTATTGTTCAGATGATTTTTATTGGGTTATTTATATTTTTGACTTTAGTTAATGTGGATTTAACCCCTGAAGCAATGATAAAACCACTACAAGTCAATGCAAGTGATTTTAGCGGTTTAATGTCTGGTGCAGCAATATTATGCCTTGCTTTTTTAGGGTTTGATGCCATTGCTACCTTGGCAGAAGAGTCTAACGATGCTCAAAAATCGCTTCCAAGAGCTATTATCTGGACTGTCCTTATTGCTGGTTGTATTTTTTTAGTGGTTTCTTATTGTGCTCACTTAGCTTATCCTAAATGGAGTGATTTTATCGATAATAAAGATACTGCAAGTTTAGATGTGGTTCGTCAAGTTGGTAATCTCAGCCAATTAGGAAGTAATTTTATGTATAATTTCTTCCAAGCGGCATATTTAACTGGTGTCTTTGCATCGGCAATGACAGCTCAAACGAGTGTATCAAGAATATTCTATGCCATGGGGCGTGAAGGTGTGTTACCTAAACAAATCTTTTATAAGATTCATCCACGCTTTAGAACCCCTTACTTGTCGATTATTTTTGTCGCCTGTTTTTCTTTACTGTCATTGGTATTAGATCTTAGTTTGGTTGTTTCAATGATCAGTTTTGGTGCTTTAGTTGCATTTACCTTTGTTAATTTATGTGTAATTAAAAGCTATTTAGGCGACACCAAGACAAAAACAGTCTCTGTCCTATTCAAATATGGGCTATTACCTGCCATTGGCGTTTTACTCTCACTATGGTTATGGACAAGTCTTGATGCGACAGCGATGATTGTTGGTTTAGTTTGGTTGGCAATGGGTTTTCTTTATTTACTTTATCTTACCCGAGGATTTACGCGTTTGTTACCTTCGATTGATCATAAAGAACTACATTCGATTATCAAAGATTAACCATTCAATTAGATAAATATGTCTACTATAAAGTATTTAGTTAACGCCTTCTTTACAATTCCGTCGACTATTGTCGACGGAATAAATTTCTTAAAAATGATTACGAGATTAACTCAGCAATTATTCGCCAAAGCCTGTTGCGAATAACTCACGGATTTCGTCCATTGCAGCTTGTTCATCTTCACCATCACAGATGATTTCAACAGTTGAACCACCTTTTACGCCTGCACCAAGTAATCCCATCATACTTTTTAATTTGATAGCTTTATCATTATAGACAAGCTCAATTGATGATTTATAACGACCAGCTAATTTAACTAGTGTTGTAACAGGGCGTGCATGCAAGCCGGTTGAATTTTTTACTACCATTTGCTCTTTTAACATAATAAAGTCCTTATCTATATCTTAACGTTAAAACAATATCTGTATTTATATCATAAATTAAACTGTTTTGCTCATTTTTTACATGGGGATTTGTATATTCATTTACATAATTTGATCTTTGGTGATATTCTCTAGCTAACATCCCATCAATCGCATTCAGCGCCATACGAATAAACATCCATAAAGGAATCAATACAAAAATCCATTGATACTGTGCCAATAATCCAACAAATAAAGCAACAATGATAGAGCCAAAACATGCCGCTAATGTTAACTGATTAGCAGTAATATTGGCATCATGAAGATAAATTGCATAAGGTCTAAGGAATGCTTGGAATTTAGGTTTTAATTGATAAATTGACAACACATTATAATCCTATCAGTTTAATGCACTATGTTATATTTATATAAATATAACATAGATATACGATTCAAACCTATTATATTTATGCATGCCTTTAAAAATAGTAAATAGCAAATTGGTTCTATTTTCAATCAATGCTATTTACAAGAAGTTTTGGTTATACAAATTTTTGAAGTATGATTTTATAGTGTAAATTCAAACAGTAAAAACAACTCATGGCTATTTTTGCAATCCTTGCTTAGCAAGCTTAATCACGTTTTTCAAATCAACGCCTTGTGCTTTAGCCGCAAAAATACAGCCACAATAACATTGACGATACACATCATACTCTTTACAAAGTTCAATTGAACGTTTATAACCATTGTTCTTTTTAAAATCAGAAGGAAGGTAATTGACCGAAAAAATTTCTTGGATTTCAAATCCTAATTCATTAATTTTTTGGCTATTTTTTTTGGGACTAAGAGTTAATGCACTAGCAAAATAATCAAACCCTAGTTCTTGAGCCTTAATTGCCGCTAAGTCTAATCGCATTTTATAACAAATATGACAACGTTCACCACCTTCTGGCGCATCACGCAAGTGCTCAACCTTTTTGATAAACTCTGCTGGCTGATAAGGCGCTTCTAGAAATTGAACGTTATGCCCCGTTTTTTGATTAAAATCAGCAATAAATTTTTGCTGTACCACACTACGATATTCATATTCAACTCGAGGATGAATATTAGAATTAGCAAAATAGATCGTAATATCGGCATATTGAGCCAAATATTCAAGAACATAAGTACTACACGGAGCACAGCAGCTATGAATTAATAACTTTGGTCGCGCTGATTCTGCCTGCCAATTAGCAATCACCTCTTTTAATACAGAATCATAATTTACTTTATTATGTGGATTTAATTTTTCAAGAATGTTTTTAGCATTGATTAACATGGGAACTCATTTATATTTAATTTTGTTTTCTATTTTATTGTTTTAGTTAACTAAGTTTTTAGTCGACCGACTATAATATAGCGATATCCACAAGCCTTCAAGATGAAGACTGAAATTTTATATTTGAATCTATAGATAATTGAAGATATTTAATTTAAATGATTAGATTTTATCACAAAGCTAAAAGATAAATCGTGATAAACCAATACAATAACACATGGCTAGCCTAATAATTGGCGTTGAAACATTCCTGCTTAAGTTTGATTAGTTATGATAAATAAAACGACCCTATTTTATTTTTCTTCCCTAACATTTGCAGACATTGCCTTTTGAATGGCTCGTTTCTCAAGAATAAATGCAATACCAAAATAGACAACCGTTAATATCCACAAATGCCAATATTGTGGACTAAATTCAGCAAAACTTGCACCCATTTGATTTATTTTTACCGAGCCAATTATGGCTGGTACCGCTGGGAATATATCACCAATCAAGTGGAATAATGGTGGCATTAATTCTTTTGGCCAAGATAATCCTGTAACAAAAAATATCACCATACTTGACGGTATAATTAAGCAAAAAACATCACTCACCGTATGCACAAAATGTGATACAACTTTACCTAATAATGCAGTAGAAAAAATAAAAGGAATAATAAACGACAACGAAACAACAAGATGACTTAGGCGTGGTAAATCATACCAATAATTTGCAAATACGGTATACATCATAAAATAGATCAGGTAAAGCATTAGATAAGTGAGTAATTTGCCAAAAAGTAGTAATAATGCTGAAGATGTCGCATCGTTCTGTTGGTTAATAAAAGTTATTTCAAAATCAGAGTTTTTGCTAAATAGACGACATAAAATGCTACCAATAAGCAATGTTTGATATAAGATCAAAATAAAAGCAGCAGGAATAACATAGGTTGCATAGCCTGATTGAGGATTAAATAAACTTATCAACTGGCTATTAAACGGTGAAACACTATTGGTTGCTACAGCTGGATCAACGCCTTGCGCTATCTTTCGCGAAATGGAAATTTTAGCACCAAAATTGCTAGCAACGGTATTAACCGCGGTGGCAACGTTACTATAAATTAAAATATAACTCGCATCGCCATAATATGAGATAGGGCTCGTTTTACCCTCTAAAATATGTTGCTGAAAACGATAAGGGATCAGCACTACCCCATAGATTTTACGCTCTTCAATCAATTTTTTAGCTGTCTGTAAATCCGCAATATGTAAGTTTATGTTAATGGATTTATTGGCATCAAGTTGTCTAACTAACTCTCGACTATAATTAGTGTTATCTTGGTCAATAACAGCAATCGGAACATCTCGTATCGCTTCATGTAAATAAGGTTGTGGATAAAAGAAAAAATAGATAAAAATTCCCACAAACATAACGCTGGCTATCGCTTTATTTTGGAAAATACGTTTTAGTTCTTCATAGGAAATTAATAATAAAGATTTAATCATATTAACCGCCTACGGATTTTTCGTAAATAAAGAGTAATAAGTAATGCCATAACGCTAAACTGGATCAATAAATAAACAAAGGGTTCTAACGAAGTCATCATATTTGGCGCTCGTAATGTTTGATCAAGACGAATCTGTATATACCATGTCACAGGCAATAAAGCGCCCCAAATATAAGCAAAAGTATTCATTGCAAGACGTGGAAAAATCAGACCAGTAAACCCAAAACTAGGCGATGCCACTAAGCTTGCACTGCCATAAGCTTGTGCTAGGGTTGAGCCAGTTAAACCAAAAAAAATCCCGTATAAACAACAAGTCAGTGTAAACCCGATACCACCAAGCATCAGCAATATAAAATGCCCATTTAATGGTAAATTAAAATAAGCGATTAAAACTGTATCAAATAAAATCAGACAAAATAAAAAGTAAAGAAAATATGGAAGAATACGCCCTAATAAAAAGATAAAAATATTCTGATTAGCTAGTTGTAAGATTTGCTGATAACTCGTTGCAGCAAAGCGATCTCGAGTAACACTAGTAACCATTGCCATCATAATAATGATCTGCAAAATCGTGGGGATTAAACCATTAATTAAGGTATAAAGATAATTTAATGTAGGATTATATAAAGGATGTAAACTAGCTGGAATAGTTTGCATTTGACTTTGTGCTACCGGTGAAGCAATTCCTTTTTCTAATAATCCTTGCAGTACTATTTGGCTATTAGCTGTTTTCAATGCAGAACTCATCGCCCGAAAAATAATCGTACCTGCCGACATATACTGATTATTATAAAAAGCGATTACTTCTGGTTGATGCCCTGCGATAAGATCTTTTTCGAATTCGGGTTGAATAAAAAGCACAGCATAAACTTTTCCCTTAATCAACGCATGTTTGGCTGAAGAAAGATCTTGATAACGTTCAGCGACCTGTAACTGCGGTGAAGCTGCCACTTGTTGAATTAATGTACGAGATGATTTAGTTGTATCTTGATCAACAACTGCGATAGGTATCTGGGTAATTACACCAGCATGATACATATAAAGAAATAAAAAAATGAATAATAAAGGATAGATGAAAACTAATAAAAACAAAAAACGTTGTTTAATTAATTTACGAAGTTCCCATCTAATCACTTCTAATAGCGATTGAGACATCAGTGCCCTTTCCTTTTGTGTATAATCTCCATATTATTTATGTTAGTGAGATTGCCACTTTGTGGTAACACTCATTCCTGGACGAAGACCAGCCACATTATTAATTGGTTTTGCACGCATTTCAAAAGTTTTTAGGTCAAAGTCCCCCGTCGCTTTGGTCGCTTGCCAATTTGCATATTGGCCTAAGGCATTTAATACGGTGACTTTAACATCAATAACTTGATTATTTAATGCCGGCACTTTTACTTGAAACGTATCACCAACTTTAAGATTGCCTAGCAAATCCTCGCGAATATTAAAAGTAAACCAAATATCATTTAAATCTATAATAGAATAAAGTGGCGTGCCCGGATTATACAATTGTCCGGTTTCGGCAACCCGAGTCGTAATTTGACCACTAATAGGGGCAACTAAAGTTAATTCATTCACATCCGTTTTTACTTGCAACAACGCGGCCTCAGACTGTTCCACCTGCGCATCGGCTAATTTTTTCTGTTCTATACTATTACCATTTTCGGCTAATTCTAAATTAGCTTTAGCGGCTTCATGGGCCTTAATCGCTGCTTGATATTGATTAAAAGATTCATCATAATTTTGCTTTGAAACTGTTCCATTTTTAGCTAAACGATTAATACGTTCATAGCTCGTTTGTGCTAAAACTAAATCTGAATTTGCTTTATCTAACTGTGCCTTTTGCACATCAATGGTTTCTGGTCTAGTACTATAAGTATTATCACGGCTCGCCATTGTCACTTTTAATTGCGCTTCTGCCGTTGCAAGCTGCGCTAATAATGCCGGATTTGAAAGGGTAAGAAGTTCATCACCTTGTTTAACATTATCTCCAACATCATAATTAAATTGAACCACTCGCCCCTGCACTCTAGCTGCAACATCAACACGGCTAGATTCAACTTCTCCTTGTAATATAATGGTGCTCGGTTGATTAGCAAAATATATAATAATAACCATAGCAATAACAGCAATGATCGCTACAATCAAAGAAAGACGTTTTTTATGCATAAATTGTGCTTATAAATGATTAGAGTAAAACTGGAATAAGATTATTGGCAATAATATAAAGGCAAATATTAAAATACGCAATAAAATATAGCGTTATATAGCTGTGATTTTTAAAAATCATTGGTGTTGAGTTAGTGATAAATAATTACTTATATATCCTTTAAAATCAATTTATTAAAATCTTTTTTCACTATTTGTGATAATTAAAAACAGGCAAACACACCATCAATACTATTGCCTAATTCACCTTCTAAATTATTACACAATTTTGCATCATTCCAAGATCAATAAAACTATATTACGAAAAAATGCCCGACAAAAAATCCCTTGTATGGTTAATTTACCCAATTTACAGCGAAAGTATTGCACGCTGTTAAAGTAATCGACAGCTTCTTCTTGACCGCTTGCCATGCCAAGTTGACTAGCGGCTTCGGCACTGTTGCCCAATACCAGTTGACCAAGTAGCGGCAAACTGGCTAAGGCATTGTCACCAAATAGAGATAAATTGGTATCAATCACTTGCAGTTCGGTGATTTTGCCAGTAATAATTTGAAAATATTTATTCATTATAAACCTCGTTGTTAATTCATTTTGCCACTAAAGATGTCACCAATCGAATAACCTTTAACATTAATATATTCGTATTGATTTTAAAACTGCTCTGCTAAGGCTTTTTGGGCGACAGCATCGGCTAATAGGGTGATTAGAGACTGTTTTTGCCGATTATAATCATCTATAATCAGTAATAAAGCATCATATTCAGAAAATGAATTATCAGTAGTTTGTTCTGCTTGTTGTGTATTATTTTGATTATTCACCTGTGATAATATGGATTCATCAAGACAAAACATGTTTTTTAATGTTTTTTTAAATTCGGCTTTTTGCTCAGTCACATTTTTAAAGGCATTTTGACTCTTATTTTTAGTACCTAATGCACTATATTTTAACCATTTTTCGAGATCATTATCGGTAATATACCAGATTAACCCTTCAATCATTAAAGTAATCAAGCCAATCCAAACGCCAAGTCCAAGCATTACAACTCTTCTTGCCATAAATTGTGCGCTATAAATGGCAATAGCGCGGGTAATAACATCACGTAAAAGTCCTTTGGCTAAAGCTCGTTTGGTTAATCAACTTAGCCTGGTATGTCCACACTTTTTAGTACCAAAAAGATAAGATCATCGATTTCTTTTGTATTCAATCGGCGACTGGTAATTTAATGTTAAATGAAGTCAATTATAATTAAAGCAATCCACATAATGATTAAATTCCAATTTAAGTTGCGTCAGTGAATCAAAAATAGTATTCGACACAAATTCTGTTTTCATTGCTTTAAATGTGCTTTCTGCAATTGCGTTATCATAGGGACAGCCTTTGCGACTTTACAACCGTTTAATTTCAAATGCTGTTAAACATTCATCAATCAGATGATTATCAACCCCAGAAATTGTCATCAATACACATATAAAGAAAAGAATAATAAGAATCCATCTAATTAATAAGCTTCCCATCCCCGTTAATCGCCGAGAAAATTCACAATAATCATCATTAGCATAACGTAATTTTTTATTATTACTTAAATAATGGCGCGTTGTATAAACCCCTTTGTATAAATCTTCGCGCCAGCATGACACTTGCGGTTGATATTTAGATGGCATTATTTATTCCTTAATTTTTTTATACTCGGCATCTATTTGTTGATACGCTTCAAGCGAGCTAGCTTTGGATTTTTTGTCGATTTCTTCTGGCCAGTTGACTTTGATTGGCCATGTGAAATCTTCTTCTGG
>NZ_JAAEDV010000009.1:0-131710 GCF_013345045.1 Gilliamella sp. ESL0250
TTAACGATTTATAATACCGAAAGACCGCATGAGGCGTTAAATAACATGACACCGATTGAGTATAAAACACTAAAACAAGCAGCATGATTTTCTACGTGAGTTGTGTACTAGGTTTGGGGTATTTACATTCGATCCATTTTTTTTAATTAAAATTGATAAACTATTACCATCACTTATTTCATAATTTTTTTCTTTAATTTTTAAATTTTTAATTTTTATATCAGTTAGTTTATTACTAGCCATAACACACTTACCACTAAAAAATTTGTATACGTTTTTAGTCGTATTATAGCCGTATACAAAAACGTATACAAACATATATGCAATTTAGCGCAATTCAGTGCAACTTAGTGCAAGTGTTTTTTGGGGTGAAAGCTTTGTTTTTTAATGATTTTTAACGGTTGGATAAGGGATTAAAAAAGAGGAATGGTGGGTTGTGAGGGGATCGAACCCGCGACCAATTGATTAAGAGTCAACTGCTCTACCGACTGAGCTAACAACCCACCGAAATATTCGTCTATATTATATATAGTTTTAAGCAATAATGCAAATCACTAATCTGATTTTTAATTACTAAAATTTTGAGATAAATAGCCAAAAATTAAATTTAAAATTCTAAAATCATTAGAATTTTATCATTATGCGACTTAAGTTTAATTTATTATGAATCAATAAAAATTAAATTTAACAAGTAAATTTCAATATTGCTATATCATTAAATAATTCTATGTTCTACTGTAGTGAGTATTTCAACAAAATTAAATGTTCTATCATGAATTATAGATAAATCAGGAGGTAAAAAATGAAAATATCCTCAGTGACTATGCTTATCACAATGGGATTATCCAGCGCAGTAGCTTATGCGCATACTGCAAATGAAATTATCGTCCGTGGTGGACCTGTTTATGTTCACCCTAAAGATAAAAGTGATCATGTTAAAGTAGGCGGAGCCAAAAGCGATCTAAAAGCAAAAGCCGATAACGATACACAACTTGGATTAAATTTCCAATATATGGTGACCGATAATATTGGTGTCGAACTGTTAGCTGCAACACCTTTTAGCCATCAAGTTAAGCTAGGCGGGGGCAATTCAACGGGGCTTTCTGGTGCTCATTTAGGGAAAATTAAACATCTACCACCTACATTAAGTGCCGTTTGGTATCCACTTGATTCACAATATGAGTTACAACCTTATGTTGGAATGGGTATTAACTATACCTTCTTTTTTGATGAAAAAATTAGTGGTGAAGCCAAAAAAGCGGGATTTCATGGTTTAGATCTTGACAGTTCTTGGGGCTGGGCAGCTCAAGTCGGTGCTGATTATTCTTTAAATGACAATTGGCTTTTGAATGCTCAAATCCGTTATATTGATATAGAAACTAAAGCAACAACCCATTTAGGTAATACTAAAGTTACCGCTAATTATAAGCTTGATCCATGGGTTGCAATGATTGGTGTAGGTTATAAATTTTAAAGGAACAAACATAAAAAACCTCTCAAACGAGAGGTTTTTTATTACAAAGATTAAAGATTTTTTATGGCAACATACTGCTCTTGCAGTTTGGCTTTATCATCAATATAACCTTTTTGTTTTTCTTTTTCTTTCGCAACTACTGCTGCTGGTGCTTTATCGACAAAGCTGGCATTAGACAGTTTATTTTCAATACGAGAAATTTCGCCATTGATGCGTTCAATTTCTTTTTCTAAACGCGCAAGTTCGTTTTCTTTATTGATTAATCCTGCCATTGGGATTAATAACTCGGCGCCATCAACCAGTTTTGTGACCGATAATGGTCCAGTTTCACCATCATCAAGTAAAACAATTTCAGACAATCTTGCTAATGATTCAATAAAATTGATGTTATCAGCGATGATTCGATGCACCGTTGGTGAGCATTTTCGAATTAATAACTGCAATGGTTTGCTTGGCGCAATATTCATTTCAGCACGTATGTTTCGTACGGCAATCACGACATCTTTTATCCAATTAATATCAGCTACTGCTTGATCATTTGAATGCTGTTCATCAAAAGCAGGCATTGGCTGTAACATGATGGTGTCAACGGTTATATTCATTAAGCCTTTTACATTTTGCCAAATTGCTTCGGTAATAAATGGAATAATCGGGTGCGCAAGACGTAATAGAGCTTCTAATACCGTAATTAACGTATGGCGAGCTGCGCGTTGCTGTGACGGTTCGCCATTGGCTAAAATGGATTTGGTTAGTTCTAAATACCAGTCACAGAATTGATTCCATGTGAACTCATATAAAATATTAGCTGCTAAATCAAAACGATAAGTATCAAATGCGTCTCGATAAGCTTTAATGGTTTGATTAAATTCGGCTAAAATCCATTTATCTGCTAAAGAATAATCTAAACCCCCGCCTTTAAAGCCACAATCATGCCCTTCTGTATTCATCAGCACATAGCGGCTAGCGTTCCAAAGTTTATTACAGAAATTACGATAACCTTCTAAGCGTTTTAAATCCCAATTAATATCACGCCCAGTTGAGGCTAACGCTGCTAAAGTAAAGCGTAGCGCATCAGTACCGTGCGCCTCAATGCCATTAGGGAACTGTTTTTGGGTGCGTTTAGCAATTTTTTCAGCTAATTGAGGCTGCATCATATTGCCTGTCCGTTTTTCTAATAAAGCTGGCAGTGAGATACCGTCAATCATATCTAAAGGATCGATAACGTTTCCTTTAGATTTAGACATTTTCTGCCCTTCTTCATCACGAATTAAACCTGTGACATACACTGTTTTAAAAGGAACTTGTGGTTTACCATGTTCATCTTTAATAAAGTGCATGGTCATCATGATCATTCTAGCTACCCAGAAGAAAATGATATCAAAACCAGTTACGAGCACATTGGTTGGATGGAAGGTGGCTAAATCATCAGTATTATTCGGCCAACCTAACGTTGAAAATGTCCAAAGCGCAGACGAAAACCAAGTATCCAGCACATCTTCATCTTGCGATAATTCAATATCATTCGACAGATTATTCCCGCGTCGCACTTCTGCTTCATCACGGCCAACATAAACATTACCTTGTTTATCATACCAAGCCGGAATACGATGTCCCCACCATAATTGACGTGAAATACACCAATCTTGAATATCATTCATCCAAGAAAAATACATATTTTCATACTGTTTTGGTACAAATTGGATATCACCATTTTTTACTGCATCAATAGCAGGCTCGGCAAGCACTTTTGCTCGCACATACCATTGATCGGTTAGCATAGGTTCGATCACAACGCCACCACGATCACCATATGGAACGGTCAAATCATGCGGTTCGATTTTTTCTAAAATACCCAATGATTCACATTCTGCAACGACTGCTTTACGAGCAGCAAAGCGTTCCAATGTTTGGAACTGAGCAGGAATAACTAGATCATAAGCATCGCTTGGTTCACCATTGGTATCAAATACTTCAGCTTGCTGACGAATATCACCATCAAACGTTAAAATGTTGATCATCGGTAATTGATGACGTCGCCCAACTTCATAGTCATTAAAATCATGCGCAGGGGTAATTTTTACGCACCCTGTACCTTTGGTCATATCGGCATGTTCATCACCCACAATTGGAATACGGCGGTTAACAAATGGTAATATGACAAATTGTCCAATCAGATCTTTATAGCGAGGATCTTCAGGATTCACCGCAACCCCTGTATCCCCAAATAAGGTTTCAGGACGAGTAGTTGCCACCACTAAATAATCTTTTCCGTCGGCTGTTTTGGCACCATCAGCTAACGGATAACGTAAATGCCACATTGAACCTTTAACTTCGCGGTTTTCAACTTCAAGATCGGAAATAGCTGTACGTAATTTTGGATCCCAATTGACTAAGCGTTTACCACGATAGATGAGATTTTCTTGATATAATCTCACGAAGACTTCTTTCACTGCATTTGATAGACCTTCGTCCATGGTGAAACGTTCACGATCCCAATCAACTGAATCCCCTAAGCGACGCATTTGCTTAGTAATGCTACCGCCTGATTCGGCTTTCCATTGCCAAATCTTGTCAATAAAAGCATCACGCCCGTAATCATGGCGTGTTTTATTTTCTTCAGCCGCAATTTTGCGCTCTACCACCATTTGCGTTGCAATACCAGCGTGATCGGTTCCTGATTGCCAAAGGGTATTATGACCTTGCATACGATGATAACGAATCAAGGCATCCATAATGGTTTGCTGAAAAGCATGCCCCATATGTAAACTACCTGTCACATTCGGCGGTGGAATGGCAATACAATAACTTGGTTGCGATTTATCACCATTGGGTTTGAAATAACCACTTTGTTCCCAATGCTTATAAAGAGGTTGTTCAATTTCTTGTGGATTATAAGTCGTGTTTTTCATAATTAATGCATAAATCCTGATTTAAGGCATAAAATGGTTGCTATTCTACAGTAAAATAGCCAAACAATAAATTAGCAGAACAATAAACTCATCGATTTAATCGAATTGTAAAAATTTTTATAATACGATAAATAGCATAAAAAAACCGCCTTGTATTAAGCGGTTTTTTTATATCTATCATTGTAAAAATAATTGGTAATTAGTGATGTTGATAAATAAAATTATCAATTAATCGTGTTTTACCAATATAAACCGCTAGCGCACACAAACTATCTTGTTCAAGCCTATCAACCGATGTTAATGATGCTAGATCGACAAATTCAATATAGTCAATCTTGGCTAAAGATTGGTTGACAATAAGATCGTGCATAGCTTTTGTTATAACTGTTACCGACGTTTCCCCTTGCTTTATCATTGCATTGGCACATTCAATTGCTTGATAAAGGCACACGGCTGCGGATCGTTCACGTTCAGACAAATAGCTATTACGTGAACTTTTAGCTAGTCCATCTGCTTCACGCACAATAGGGCAACCAATAATTTCAATGTCGAAATTCAGATCACTGACCATTCGTTTAATTACCGCTAACTGCTGTGCATCTTTCTGTCCAAAATAAGCACGATCAGGTTGTGTAATATTGAATAATTTTGTGACAACAGTGCAAACACCTTTGAAATGCCCTGGGCGCCTTTTTCCACATAAAGCATCTGTTAAACCATTAACATCAACATAGCTGTTAAAATTAGCATCATACATTTCACTGGCAGTTGGACAAAAAATCAAATCTACGCCCATCTTCTCACAAACAATTTTATCTCGCTCTAAATCACGAGGATAACTAGCAAGATCTTCTGAAGGTCCAAATTGTATAGGATTAACAAAAATCGTCACAATAACTTTTTGGTTATCCCTTTTAGCCGCAGCCATTAAGCTTTGATGACCTTCATGCAAATAACCCATGGTTGGAACAAGTCCGATACTATAGCCAGCTTGACGCCAAGCTTTAACTTGTTCTCGTACTTGTCCAATTGTCGTTACAACATTCATTTAGTTATCCCTTATAATTGAAACTCAGATTTAAGTTTGTTTATTACCTCACCATCAATCGCAAATTCATGGATTGAAGTAGGAAATTGTTGTTGTTTTACCTGTTGGCAATAGTCAGTAAACGCTTGTTTCATATGATGACCAATTGGGGCAAAAGATTTGACAAATTTTGAAGAAACACCATCATACATAGACAGCATATCTTGATAAACAAGTACCTGCCCATCACAATTTACACCCGCGCCAATACCAATAGTTGGAATACTCACTAATTGTGAGATCAATTTTGCTAAATCAGCAGGTACACATTCAAGTACAATCGCAATCGCCCCCGCTTGTTCAACCGCTAATGCATCAAGAACAATATTTTTAGCATCTTGATAATCTTTACCTTGCACTTTGTATCCCCCTAATGCAAGAACAGATTGGGGCATGAGTCCAATATGCGCAACAACCGGAATAGATGCTTGCGTAATCATTTTGATGTGTTCACTAAATGCTTGCCCTCCTTCAAGTTTAACCGCTTGAGCCTGACCTTCTTTAATTAGGCGACCGGCATTTAAAACTGCATCATACACAGATGTTTGATAAGACATAAAAGGTAAATCAGTGACAACAAATGCGGACTTAGCTGCTCTTGCAACCGCTTTGGAGTGATGGATCATATCTTCCATAGTAACCGATACGGTGCTATCGTAACCCAGCATCACCATACCTAAAGAATCCCCCACTAATAAACAATCTATACCACTTTCATCCATTAATTTAGCTGTAGTGTAATCATAAGCGGTTAGCATAGTAATTTTTTGTCGGTTTTGTTTACGTTCTTTTAAAGTGGCAATCGTGTTTTTCAAGGTAACAACTCCAATTCTAATTGTCGATAGTCCTTGCTTGGATGTTTTGTTCGACTGATATTAAGTAAAATAGCAGATAACTGCTGGTAAATAGGTTTTAGTTTGACCGGCATAGCCATTATATGTTGTTTGATCGTTTCAATATCGCCTCGCTCGACAGGTCCAGTTAGGGCATCAATGACGCCTACTTCACATATATTTTTAGCATTTTCTAAGAATAATAGATGCCACGCTTGTTCACTAAACTCAGAATCTAACTCGCATTGGTCAAGTAAATCAATACCAAGTTGTACCAATGCAATAACTTGATTACTCAACATAACACAAGCCGCATGATAAAGTGGCTTTTTATTCGCAGGTAAAATGGCTAAAGGATTTTTTAGTGAAACAAAAAAGTTTTTTAATTGAGGAATAATGCTTTCATTTGCCTCAAGCGTAAAAGAAACACCTGACATAGCGGTATAGCATTCAAATCTATCATAAATGGCATATAAAGGATGCAATGAAAACGCAAATGGATGAACAATTTTATGTTGGCTAAATATATGTGACGTCAACAGCCCACTGCAATGACCGATCCATTTATTAGTAATAGGTAATTGGCAAAGTTCTTGCCAAACAGTGGCTATTTGGCTATCTGATACAGTAACCAATAAACAATCACAATCATTAACTAAATCAGCTAACGATGCATAAGCTTGACTATGAATAAAATCACTTGCCTCTTTTGCATGTTTATAAGATCGGCTATAAAACCCAGCAATCCGCATTCCACATAAAGAAAAATACTTAGCTAAGGTGCAACCTACTTTACCCGCACCAATAAAACCGATAATCATTGTAACTATAAATTATTAAATAATTGTCGCATTATAGCTCAACCAGCTTAATATTCAATCAAATTAGAGACTGATAACATATGGGGGCTGAATGGAAAATTATCATTTTTAATAGTGATAAAGTGTAGGAATTACTCGCACTATTTATGGTAATTTAAGAAAATATAACACCAAAAAAATCATGAAGCATTAAATAATATACCATCCATTGAACATAAAACACGAAAATAGGCAGTATTCTACATGAGTTGAGTACTAACTATGGGATAGTTACAGTAGGGGGATTATATGGAAAATGTAAGTTATATTTCAGTTTTATAGTATTATATTGTAATATCATTAAGATCCATTATTTTTTGTTTTTGGAGCATTTATATGAGTAAAATATTATCAAGTTTTACAGAAACACCGCAAACAATTAGTATTGAACAACTAGCAACAGCTTTAGGTTGTAATGAGTCGACGATATATATGTGGCTTAAAGATGAAACACTTCAATTACCAAAACCAATTGAAGTTGGAAAAAAGATGTGTTTTATTTATGAAGAAATTAAAGAGTGGTTGTTTAACAGACCAAGGCTTAATTGTTTTTATAATAAAAACTTAAATAAAATCGAAATTACTAATGAAGAAAGTTTGAACAGCCCTGATATCGATAGTTTAATTAACGAACAAACAGCTTTAGAAATATTACGACAAAATAAAAATAAATTTTTATCTAAAAGAAATGCTATTGTAATGCCTTGCGTTGTCATTGATAATAATACACATTTGTTTTTTAGTGAGTTATTAGGAAAATATATACTTTTACAAACTTATATGTAGAAATTACTCGCGTTTTTTACAGTAATTTAAGAATCTACGTAATGAATATTATAAAAAAGCAAAGTTAGCGCCCCATCCCCCACAAGATGCAGGGCGTTTATATTATAAGCAAAAATGACCACTATCGATTTAGCTAAATCGTTTTATGGTCAGTCATCCGGCCATTTATAAAAAGCTAAAGAAATTCTAATTGAAGCTATTTGTCCCTTTAACCACTAACAAATAACGTTATAAAACTATCTGTTATGATATTAACCATCTAAAATCTACTGAAGATAAATTAAGCTAAACATTCACTTTTTAGGTTATATTTTTTGTAAAAAATATTCAGGATTCTATACCGTTTGGCGATTAATTGAGAAGGCACAACACTATTGGTTAAAACGGGAAATAACCATCTTATCAATCAAACAACTATAAAAGCTATTCCTATGAATTACATATTTTTTATCATAAATTGATTTATTTCATCTAAGAACAAATTACCATATTTTTCCAATTTGATTTTACCTACACCAGTAATATTAATGAGCTGCTTTTTACTTTCTGGTTTAGTTTGAACCATTTCAAGCAATGTCGCATCACTAAAAACAATATAGGGAGGAATATCTTCGGCATCGGCAATATCTTTACGCAATCGTTTAAGATTATTAAATAAAATTCGTTCTTCGTAAGCTAGAATAGTTGTTAAATTAATTGCTCTAGCGTAACGATTTATACGGCTTTTCTTAACAATTTCTAAACGAGGTTTGGCCAATGATAATGATGTTTCTCCCCGAAGAATTAAACGTGCTTTTTGTGTTAATTGCAGAGTGGTATAAGTTGATATATTTTGATTTAAATATCCCAAATAAACCAGCTGTCTAATAACGCTGAGCCAATAGCCAGATGAATTTTGCTTACCAATGCCATAAACAGATAATTTATCATGACCATTATCTTTAATTTGAGAGCGCCCAGAGCCACGTAAAACATCGACAATATATTGCGCTCCATAACGTTGTTCAACGCGATAAACACAGGATAAAACTTTTTGTGCATCAATTAAGCCATCATAAAGTTCAGGAGGATACAAACAAACATCACAGTTATTACAAGGTTCTTCCCGCTGTTCACCAAAATAATTAAGCAACACAATGCGCCGACAAGTCAAACTTTGCCCAAAAGCTTCCATTGCATCAATCTTTTGCAATTCAACCTGTTTATGTTGCCCTTCTCTTTTTTCAATAACTTGTTGCTGATACCAATTAAGATCTTTACTATTAAACAGTAGCATCGCTTCAGCAGGTAAGCCATCACGCCCTGCTCGCCCCGTTTCTTGATAATAAGCTTCAATCGTTCGAGGGCAGTCTGCATGAACAACAAAACGCACATTGGGTTTATTAATCCCCATACCAAATGCAACCGTTGCTACAATAATTTGTACATTGTCTTTTAAAAAATCTTCCTGTGCTTGTTGGCGCTCATTATTAGACAGCCCAGCATGATAAGCTTTAACGGAAAACCCTCGTGCAGCAAGTCTAGTGGTCATATCTTCCACTCTTGAACGACTTGAACAATAAATAATGCCACTATTGCCTTTTTGTGTTTCAATAAACGAAACAACCTGCTCAGTTTGATTAAATTTTTCGACCACCGTATAACGAATATTTGGCCGATCAAAACTTCGCACTATTACTAATGGATCAACCAAATTTAATTGATGAATAATATCAGTCTGCGTCATTTTATCGGCAGTTGCGGTTAATGCAACAATGGGTACTTTAGGAAAACGAGTTGAAAGTTGACCTAATTGACGATAATCAGGTCTAAAATCATGTCCCCATTGTGAAATACAATGCGCCTCATCAATAGCAATTAAAGAAGGTGGATATTCATCAATTAATGTAGAAAAAGCCTGTAATGCTAATCGTTCAGGAGAAACATATAACAGTTTTATGGAGTGATCCAAATATTTTTTGATAACTTCTTGTTGCTCGGTCGATGATAGTGAGGCATTAAGATAGGCGGCAGAAATACCATTGGCTAATAACTGATCAACCTGATCTTTCATTAAAGAAATTAAAGGAGAGACAATAATTGCGGTTCCCGGCAATAATACTGAGGGAATTTGATAACATAAAGATTTACCGCCGCCTGTAGGAATAATTATTAAAGTATCACGTCCATCGATAATAGATTCAATAATTTCTCTTTGTTGATTTCTAAATGACTTGTAACCAAAAACATTTTGCAAAACATCTTCAATCTGATCTTTTATCGACATACCAACCTAAACATGCAGAGCCTAACTTGAGATAGCGAGTATAGCTAAATTAATTTAAACAAACCACCACGAATTTATATAAATTTACAATTGCTCCCAATAATAAAAAATTTTTTAGAAAAGATTTTTTGATTCAAATATGATGATTTTATTTAAATCGCAAGCAAATAATGTTTATTTACAACCTATTCAGTTCGAAAGATTAAAAAAACAGCTATTTTTTTATTTTTTTACTTGCTACAAATCAATTTGCCAGCTAATATTTGCGTGTTTCAAATATACGCCCGTAGCTCAGTTGGTTAGAGCATCACCTTGACATGGTGGGGGTCAGTGGTTCGAGTCCACCCGGGCGTACCATCCTAAAGCCTTATCTAAAAAGCCTTTAAAGTGATTACCTTAAATTTAGATTTTATTAGTAGGGTAAAATGGATACCATTAAATAACCCTTTAAATGCTAACAATTTCAAAATAAACGAATTTACACATGAAAAAATTTCAATAAAATCAGCGGTTTTTATGAATGATTTTTTGCTTAAAATTTGAGTTTTATTTTGGTGAAAGGAATTGGCCTTATTTTCAATACTTGACTTAACTCGTTTCCAGTTAAATAACATTCTACCTGTTGACTTACCTAATTTTTTCATAAATTTAAATCTCTCTTTAGCCTAATATTGTTTATTATGTAGATGTGTATATAGCATTGCTGTCGATTTGATATTGAGTGAATTACTCAAAATCTGGTCAAAAAAACACAGTTAAGTGGCTTCATTTTTTCTTTTTAAAATTCTTAGAAGTGTATATTTCGTATTTCTTGAATTTCTCATTCACTGGTTTGTTTTTTTTGCTAGAACGAACTCTATTTTGCTTTAATTTATCTTGCTCATCCTTTGGTTTATCACTCTCTTCTAATAGAAAATTGGCCATAATAAAGCAGATACAAATCAAAGCAAAAAAAGATACACCACCGATCAACCTAATTGCATCAGGATCTGAACCACGATATGTTATATTATGGATTACCACCGCATCTACAATTTCCGACCAAAAAACAATTAAAAATAATACGATTAATTTTTTCATTGTGGACACCACCCAGTAACAAACTTGTTATCATTACCCTGCACTTTTGCTATATGCGCATGACGTTTGCACTCCAAATTTTCAGGTGCATACATTTTATTCCAAAACATCATTTGCTTCTTTTCTTGATTAGATAAATTGATTTTATATTTATCAGACATGTAAAGATATGTACGTGTTATCATCTCACGAATTTCGTCACGTGGCTGGAATATACAAGCCTTAAAATCCACAGCATTTTTACACTTCCCATACTGATTAAATTCTTTAGTGGATAGCGAATAACGATAATTAGACCTATAGCCATTCACTTCACCAATAGCCGCTTGAAAGTTACGCATATCCCTTTCAATTTGATTGAAAGTAGCATCTTTTTTACACGTTTTATGTCCACTTGCTTGCCGGCATGTTAGGTATCTACCAAAATTTTCTGCAGATATAACATGTTCTCACTCAATGCGGTCAGCTCTAGCCTGATTTTTCTTGTCTGGTATCCACATTTGTCAAAATTAACAACACTTTTTTATCTATCCACTAAAATTCTCATCCACAATAACATGTAGTTTGATTAGGGTTTAATTTATATAATTTAGTTAAATGTGTTTTAGCTGAATTAAAGTTCCGTGCAGAATAAACCAATAACGGAGTAAATAAAAGTAAGATAGCTATTTTTCCCATAAAATACATTTAAAATAAATCCAATAACTGTAAAAATTTAATATGTTAAAAACATCGACTTTTATAGTAGAGCATCATGCAACAGCAACCATCAGCAAGGAACTTGATAAAACAAACCCTCAGCTTTCAATGAGGACTTAAAAGAGTAAAAGAATAAACATACGCTTAATTCTCTTGTTTATAATATTGATATCATTACCAGTCTATTAACCAATCAAAGGTGGGGCGCACCCACCTCTAGTTTTAAATATATTAACAGATATTTAATCAATCAAGGTGATTTATAGTAAAATCAGTAACTGAAACGCCTCAAAACGGGGATTGCAGTAGAAGATTTAAAACAACCCATTGACAATATCGCATTAATTGAGCAAGTAAGTAAAGGCCTAGATATATCACAAACTCAACTCATGATTGATACAGATTATTTTTATCAAAAACAAAAAATAAAAAATAAAATGAATGCCTTATACAGGTAATTTTTTAGTGACTAAATGCATAAATTAATGGATTTTTTCTAAAAAAGGCAGCTATATTAAAGCTGCCTAGAATAATAAACTAAACCGAAATTTTGGTTAATTAGAAGTTAATTTCGGTACCAACAAAATAGCGCCTACCTTCTAAGGTTTTACCAAAATCTTCATTAGAAACATCTTTATCAAATAAGTTATAAACACCAGCATAAATTTTAGCTTGTTTATGAACTTGATAAGATGCCCCTATATCCCAGAAAGTATAGCCTGGATAGTCAACTTTTGTGCCATTACGATTATTTGATGATTCCATACCATAATAGGCCATCTTAGCCCATAAATCCCATTGCTGTGTGGCATACCAATCGAGTTGGGTGTTGAATTTTTGTTTAGGCGTTCTATTTAAAGCTCGTCCTTTATATTGACCACTTTTTTGTTCTGTTTTTGTCCAAGAATAGTTAGAACTTAATAAGAAATCAGTAAATAAAGGTGTTTTAAATGAGAACTCAAGACCTTTAAGATCAGCTTTACCCACATTTTCACGACCTTGTATAAAGTCAAACTTTTTACTATAACCCTTTAACAAACATTTGCTGCCACTTTTACGATCACAAATATAATAGGATTGAATTTTATCTTTATATTTTGTGTAAAATGCGGTTGCCGAAGCATCGATACCATAATCATTGGTATAGCCTATACCAATTTCAAAATTATTTGATTTTTCTGGTTTTAAATTTGGATTTCCAATAATTACCCCATCGGAATATCCGCCTCCAGTAACTTGCCCCCAATCAGTTACAACGTAACGTAATTGTGGAGTCGCATAACCCGTTGAATAACCACCTTTTAAGGTAAAGTTATCATCAATATTCCAAACACTGTAAACCCTAGGGTTCCAGTTGCTACCATAATTTTCGTCTTTGTTGTAACGTAACCCTAATGTTAAACTCCAATTTTCTAAAATACGTAATTCATCTTCACCAAATAGCGCATAATTCCAACGATCAATTTTAGATAATGTGGTTTTTAATTGATTTCCTTTATCGTGCAGCTCTTGATAAGTATATTTCCCACCTAAAGTCAGCATATTAATACTAAAAGGAATAGTAACACGCGTATCTACATCCGTATTTCGAATCTTCATTTTTCTTTCAGGATTATTATTACCTTCATAAGCGACAAATGAGGTCGTTGACACATCACCAAATAAGCCAGTATGCGTTAAAGCAAATGTGTTGCGCTGATTATCTCGATTAAAGTTAGTTCTAGATCTATCTCTTGTTTTGCCCGCCGTTGCGTTACTATTTTGTAAAGCTCGTCCAAAATCGAGATCAAATTTTTGCGTATCTGTGGCATTTAACGATAATTTACCATTTAAACTGCGTAATTTTTGCCCAGCATGACCACTAAGAAATTCATCTTCATGACGTTTTGAATACTGTCCGTACAGTTGAATACCTAAAATATCATCAATAATCGGTCCTATGGTTGAAAAGCTGCCCGTGTAGGTATCTTTTTCTTTTGAACGATAAGGAATAACCGACTCTAGACGCAAACCACTTTGCCATTTATTTGACACTTTTTTGGTAATAATATTAATAACGCCCCCCATTGCATCAGAACCATACAATGAGGACATAGGACCACGCACAACCTCAATACGTTCAATTGCTGTTAATGGTGGTAACCAACCTTGCTCAAATCCGGAATTATCACTGTTTGGTCTGGTTTCACGAGTGCTAATTTTTTTACCATCCACTAATATTAAGGTATATTTAGCATCCATACCGCGAATACTAATATCAGTAGAATCCCCACCCCCTGTGATATTTACACCTGGAATATCTTTTAGCGCATCAGTAACATCGCGATAAGGTTTATTTTCGATCTCTTTAGGTGTAATAACCGAAATGGTTGCTGGTGCTTCTTTTACTTGCTGAGAAAACCCTGATGCAGTAACAACCATAGTGTCGGTATCTGCATTGCTAGCAGCTATCGCAGTACTTGATAATGACAACAAAATGCCCGTATTGATGACATGTTTTGCCAATTTAAACTTCTTTTTTGCGCTCATTTCTTATAACCCCATTATTTATAATGATATTTATAGTTTATATTCTATAAAACACTACACCATATGAGAATGATTATCAATATCTTTATAAAAAATTATTTAGATCTAGACAATTTTCATTTATTGAATAATAATTATTATCATTTACAATAATGTGGAAAAATTGATATGAACAAGAAAAAAAAGTTACTTTTAAGTAGTATTGCGGCGATTGTATTAGGTTTAACCGGCTGCCAATCATCATCAACAATGAGTGTCACCACTGATAGCCAAACGGTGGTCGTCCCTAAAGCGCCTAAAAAAGTAGTGGTAATGAACTACGGCGCATTAGATACATTAGATGCATTAGGTAAAGGCTCAATAGTTGTAGCCACCCCACTGTCAGTTATCCCATCTTACTTGCAACAATATAATAACTCCTCGATTACCGATACGGGCAATATGAAAGAACCCAATATTGAAACTATCAAGCAGGTTAAGCCTGATTTGATTGTTATTGATGGACGTCAGGCAAGTAAAGCCGAAGATTTATCTAAAATTGCCCCTGTCATTAATTTAAGTGTTGACGCCAAAAATTACGTTGAATCGACCAAAAATCATATCCAAGTATTGGCAAATATCACAGGCACTGAAAACAAAGCGGAAAATATTATCCAGTCATTAGATAAAAAAATTCAAGATGCCCAAACTTTAGCCCAAGCCAGTGCTAAAAAGGCTATCGTTGCTATTCATAATGATGGAAAGATGATTCTTATCAATTTAAGTTCAAGTGCGGCACTGATTCATGACGTACTAAACGTTAAACGAGCGGTATCACTCACCGTTATGCCTACAAATAACGCCATAGGCAAACCAAAACCAATTTTTGTTGATGATAATTACATTAAATCGGTGAAGCCGGATATTATCTTTGTTGTTGATCGTAGTAAAGCAATCGGCAAACAAGGTATGGCTGAACACTATTTTTCGCAACACATTCTAAACAAAAATAAAACACAAGTTGTCTATTTAACCCCTGATCTTTGGTATTTGTCGGGTGGTGGCGCAGAAAGCATAAATCGTCAAATTGACGAAGTGATAAATGCACTAAAATAATAATGTTTGATTAGCAAGTTTAACTTCCTATTTTTTAAAAGCCTTTATTAAAAATAAAGGCTTTATTTTATTGTTCTATAGCACTCAACCAATAAGCTTTCTTATTCAAGCAAACAGATTACGTTCCGAGTGATAAATAATAGATATCCGAAGCATTGTTGATAGAAATTTCAAATTAGAAAATCAGTGTATTAACTATGATGAAATATGATAAAATGTCGACGTTATTTTTATTTGCAAATGATAATTAACAAATATAGTTTATTAATTCTCAAACAATACCTCTTTAAATATTAAACACTATTATAAATACTATGAATATGTCACCCCCTACAATTGGATTTGTAAGCCTTGGTTGTCCTAAAAACTTAGTTGACTCTGAGCGAATTTTAACTGAACTACGCACACAAGGTTATCAAGTCGTACCTAGCTATGACAATGCTGATCTAGTCATTGTTAACACTTGTGGATTTATTGACAGTGCAGTTCAAGAATCGCTTGAAGCAATCGGCGAAGCACTAAACGAAAATGGAAAAGTCATTGTAACTGGCTGCCTTGGAGCCAAAGAAGATCAAATTAGAACGGTACACCCCAAAGTACTTGAAATATCTGGCCCGCATAGCTACGAAGCGGTTTTAAGTCATGTGAATAAATATGCCCCTAAACCTGAGTACAACCCTTTTACCAGTTTAATCCCGAGTCAGGGCGTTAAATTAACGCCAAAACATTACGCTTATCTTAAAATTTCTGAAGGCTGCAATCACCGCTGCACATTCTGTATTATTCCCTCTTTGCGTGGAGATATGGTTAGCCGACCAATTGGTAATGTTTTAGATGAAGCAAAACGCTTAGCAGATAGTGGCGTTAAAGAGTTATTAGTCATTGCCCAAGATACTTCGGCTTACGGTATCGACATCAAAAATCGCACCAATTTCTGGAATGGAATGCCATTAAAAACTGATATCCAAACACTGTGTGAACAACTATCAAATTTAGGAATTTGGGTCAGATTGCATTATATGTATCCTTATCCAAGTGTTGATAATCTAATTCCATTAATGGCTGATGGCAAAATTTTGCCTTATTTAGATGTGCCATTACAACACGCAAGCCCAACTATTTTAAAATCAATGAAACGCCCCGGTTCAATTGAAAGAACCTTAGAACGTATTCACAAATGGCGCGAAATCTGCCCAGATATTACATTACGTTCAACGTTTATAGTTGGATATCCTGGCGAAACCGATCAGGATTTTGAACTACTGCTTGATTTTTTGTCACAAGCACAATTAGATCGAGTTGGCTGTTTCCCATACAGCCCAGTAGAGGGAGCTGTTGCGAATGAACTGGCAAACCAAATTCCAGAAACAATCAAACAAGAACGTTTTGATCGTTTTATGCAATTACAGCAAAAAATCTCAACACAAAAATTACAAGCCAAAATAGGCAAAACACTAGCTGTCATTATTGACGAAATTGATGACGAAGGCGCAATAGGTCGCAGCATGGCTGATGCCCCTGAAATCGACGGTGTTGTTTATTTAAACGAAGAAAACCAAGTCAATATAGGTGATATTGTTCAAGTTAACATTGAACATTCCGATGAATACGACCTATGGGGAACAGTTAAAAGGTAATAAAAACAATGAAACAACATTATAAACACGAAATAAAAAATCTCGTTAAATTAGCGGTTCCTGTACTTATTGCACAAATATCACAAACAGCAATTACATTTGTCGATACCATTATGGCAGGGAATTATAGCAAAACAGCCCTATCTGGTGTGGCTATTGCAGTGTCAATTTGGTTGCCCACGATTTTATTTGGACAAGGTTTGTTAACGGTATTAACACCAATTATTTCAAACTTAAATGGTGCAGCTAAACGTGAGCAAGTTGCTGATCAAACCCGTCAAGGTGTAGTAATAGCGCTCATATTATCAATATTAATGATGTTGTTTCTATACCATTCTGACAAAGTCATTAACTTAAGAAGCTCAGCTGATCACCCTATCGATCCCGAAATGGTTGACGTTGCCGTCTCATTTTTACGCGCCATAATGTGGGGTGTACCTGCTTTTTTACTCTTTTTGGTCTACCGAAATCAATGTGAAGGACTATCAAATACCAAACCAGCGATGGTGATCATATTCATTGCCCTTCTTGCCAACATTCCAATTAACTATGTTTTAATCTATGGAAAATTAGGCTTACCTGCTTTTGGTGGAGTCGGCTGTGGCATTACAGCGGCAATCATTTTTTGGCTCATGTTTATATTAATACGTTTATATACACTTACTAGCGCAAGCCAACGCGATATTCGTCAAACACCGATCACCAAACTAGTTGATTTTGGCATAATCAAAAAAATTATTGTGCTTGGCACTCCTCTTGCGCTCGCTTACTTTTTTGAAATGAGCTTATTTGCTGTGATTGCATTATTAATTGCCCCATTAGGTCAAATAACCGTTGCTGCACATCAAATTATATTCACTATCAGCAGTTTAACCTTTGCTATTCCATTATCTCTTGGTGTTGCAACCAGTATTCGTGTTGGTTATTTACTGGGCAAAAAAAAACCAGCTTTAGCCAAACAAACCGCTTATATTAGTTTAGCCATATCCTTAGCCATCGCGATTATTGTTGCGCTAATCTTAGTTATTTTTAAAACACCGATTGTGGCTCTATTCACTAAAGAAACCGCCGTCATGGCTATCTGTATGCAGCTTATTATATTATTGGCTATTTATCAAGCATCAGATTATTTACAAGTAGTAGCAAGTAACGTACTACGAGGTTACAAAGATACCCAAAGCATCTTTTTTATCACCCTACTTTCTTATTGGATAGTTGGACTGCCTGTTGGCTATGTTTTAGGATTAACCAACCTAATCATTGAGCCAATTGGTGCAGCTGGTTTTTGGATAGGTATTATATCAGGACTTGCTGTTGCCGCTTTACTATTAATAGCAAGAATGCTCTACATCCAAAAACAACCCGTGGAGGTTATTTTAGAACAGGCATCAAAATAACATTATTTATATAAGACCTTCAATACTATAAAAAGGGTTAACCATATTTTGATTCATAGTCTAGTATGGAATCTTGAATAATCAAGCTGAAAAATGGGTTAATCCTTGAATGATTATGGACAAGTCGCGGTTTTATCTGCTATTCTAGCAGCCCACTAATAAAGAAACTTCTTCGTTTTCTCGTCGCCGTTATCTATACCCAATCAGTTTTATCACTAAAATAAGCATCGCCTTGTGTAATAATACTTCTATTAAATGATCATTAATTAATACTTAAATTAAATATTTAATTAAATAAAAAAACATTGCTTAAAATTTGAATAAATTTATAATCTTTGAAACCTAAATTTGATATAATTAATATAGTTACTATAATGATAAAAAAAGAAAATCTATTTTTACACGGCGTGTATATTTGTCTTTCTATTCTGTTGGTTTATTTATTAGGTTTCCCTCAAAGATTTGATCGCATATTTCTAACTTACTTTTCTCTTATCTTTTTGGCGCGATTTACTTTTTTCCGAATCTTTTTTGGCATATGGTTTGTCATAGCAGCACTCTATTCACCGGTAGGATTTTATTATGGTTCACCCAATGTTGCCGTGATTAGTTCTATTGCTGAAACAGATATTGATGAAATGACAGAGTTTTGTTCACAACTGCCTAGTTATTTCTATTTTGTTCCGCTATTCTTGGCGGTATCTTTTATTATCTTATTTAAAAAGTTTCCGTTCCCTAAAATAAACAACCGCTATTTAATTATTTTTGTATTAGGATTAACTTTTTATAAACCAATAAAAACTATTCTTCGACATCATCCAGACACTTTCAGTTCAATAGCTTATTCTTTTTTTAGTAATATCAAATATCCTATTTTAGAGTTCTGTATTGGATTTTATGAAAGTAGTAAACTATATTTAACTGAAAAAGAACAACAACTTAAACAGATTGAACAAACCAATAACATACCAATTGTATCGGTTAACCCAAAGCATAAAACCTATGTTATTATCATTGGTGAAAGCGTTCGAAAAGACTATATGAGTGCTTATGGTTTTAAATATGACAATACACCATTTACCCGCACTCATGCCAGTGTTATTTGGGATGGATTGATTGCACCAGCCCCAAATACTCAGGCATCAATTCCACACCTCATTAGCCAATCGATCTTTTCAGTCGACAAAAAGGTGAATGCTCAACTCAATAATAATATTGTAAGCATTGCTAATGATGCTGGATTTGAAACCTATTGGCTTTCAAATCAAGGCAAATTAGGCGCAATTGAAATTACCGTACCCCGTATTGCCGCTTATGCAAAGCATTCTTTTTATACCAAAAAAGGCGAATATAATGGCAAATCATCAAGAGGAAAACATGATACCTTATTATTACCTGAATTAGACAATATTTTATCGACAGAAGATAGTAAACCAAAACTTATTGTTATGCATCTAATTGGCTCTCATCCCCACTTTTGTAGGCGATTAGAATTTAAAGTGCAGTTTGATCTGAATAACAAAAACATATCATGTTATGTTAGTAGCATTAAAGAAACAGACGATCTTATTGCGGAAACAATCAATAAGTTAGAAAAATACAAGCAAGATTATTCAGTCGTTTACTTTGCCGATCATGGACTTGCACATGCAGATCAATACAATGATTTAAGACACAATCCAAACTACCAAGATAGCTATCGAGTTCCTTTTATCTTTTTTGATTCAGATAAATCCTCCCAACAAAAAATTAATAAACAGATATCGGGATTCCAACTAGTTTATTTGTTAAGCAACTGGATGGGGGTTAAACTAGATGTGAAACATGATTATATGCAAAATGAGCTTGCTCAGATACCCGAACAACAGAATATCAAAGTAAAAGATTGGGATAACAATAAATTATATCAATTTAATAAATTAAAAAATGACCCAAATCCTTTTAATTAATACCCATTATTTAAATAACAAAAAACGCCATCAACACTTTTGCTGATGGCGTTTTTTTAATGTAATAAATTAACTATTTCAACAAGCTATTTGCTTGCGCAAGCACATTTTCAACAGTAAAACCAAACTCTTTAAACAATTGATCCGCTGGACCTGATTCGCCGAAGCTTGTCATACCAATCACTTTGCCGTTAAGGCCAACATATTTATACCAATAATCGCTAATACCTGCTTCAATGGCAAGGCGAGCTGTTACTGACGATGGCAATACTGACTCTTTATACCCCTGATCTTGTTTATCAAACGCATCGGTTGATGGCATTGACACCACCCGCACTTTTTTACCTGCTTGAGTCAATTGTTGATAAGCTTCAACAGCAAGCTCAACTTCTGAACCCGTCGCAATAATAATTAAATCAGGTGTACCTATGCAATCATTTAAGATATAACCACCGCGATACACATCAGCTAATTGATGAGCAGTGCGGTCTTGTTGTTTAAGATTTTGTCGTGAAAAAATCAACGCTGTTGGACCGTCTTTACGTTCTATCGCATATTGCCACGCAATAGCTGATTCGACTTGATCGCACGGTCGCCAAGTACTCACATTTGGCGTAACACGTAAGCTTGCCATTTGTTCAACAGGTTGATGCGTTGGTCCATCTTCACCCAAGCCAATTGAATCATGAGTATAGACAAATAAAGCACGAATTTTCATTAATGCCGCCATTCGAATGGCATTACGTGCATATTCCATAAACATTAAGAATGTCGCCCCATAAGGAATAAATCCACCATGTAACGCAATACCATTCATAATAGCGGACATACCAAACTCACGCACACCATAATGGATATAATTACCATCCGCATTAGCTAATATCTCTTTAGATCCTGACCACATGGTTAAATTACTTGGCGCTAAATCAGCCGAACCACCTAAAAACTCTGGTAAAGCTGGAGCAAAAGCTTCAATAGCATTTTGTGATGCTTTACGGGTAGCAATTGCTGCTGGATTTGCTTGGAGTTTATTCACCACATCGTTAGCAATTTGTGACCAATTTTCCGGCAAATCACCATTAACACGACGCTTAAATTCTTTGGCTAATTCAGGATAAGCCTTAGCATAAGCATCAAAACGAACATTCCATTCATCTTCGATCTGCTCACCTTTAGTTTTAGCATTCCAAGCATCATAGTAATCTTTAGGAATTTCAAAAGCAGGATAATTCCAACCAAGAGCCTTACGTGTTGCTTCAATTTCGGCATCGCCTAATGGTGCACCATGGCTTTCATGGCTACCGGCTTTATTTGGCGATCCAAAACCAATCACCGTTTTACACATTAATAATGATGGTTTATCGGTTACCGCCTGCGCTTGCTCGATGGCTTCTTTTAACGCTTTAGCATCATGACCATCAATACTACGGATAACATGCCAGCCGTAAGCTTCAAAACGTTTTGCGGTATCATCAGTAAACCAACCTTCGACTTCACCATCGATTGAAATACCATTATCATCATAAAACGCAATAAGTTTACCTAATTTAAGAGTACCTGCTAACGAACACACTTCATGCGAAATCCCCTCCATCATACAACCATCACCCATAAACACATAAGTATGGTGATCAACAATAGTATGATCAAGTTTATTAAATTGTGCAGCTAACGTTCTTTCGGCAATAGCCATACCAACAGCATTAGCAATACCTTGACCTAGTGGTCCGGTTGTTGTTTCAACACCCGGCACATAACCATATTCAGGGTGTCCTGCGGTTTTTGAATGCAACTGACGAAAGTTTTTTAGATCATCAATGGTCACGTCATAACCAGTTAAATGTAATAAACTATAGATCAACATAGAAGCATGACCATTTGATAAAATAAAACGATCGCGATCGGCCCATTTAGGGTTATTTGGATTATGTTTTAAAAAGCCACGCCAAAGCACTTCAGCCATATCCGCCATACCCATAGGCGCACCAGGGTGCCCTGATTTTGCTTTCTGTACGCCATCCATGCTCAATGCCCTTATCGCATTCGCCAGATCGCGGTGAGATAGTGTGGTTGCATTCATATTATAATCTCCAAAAAAATTTTTTGAGTGAAAATTTGTTAATGCCTGCAAGGTTGATATCACTTGCAAAATAGTTAGTTAAATTAACAAAAATTAGTATAAAAATGGGGAGCTAACTCCCCTATCATGTGTAAATGATTATAGCAGTGCGCCAATCATATCTTCTAATTTTCCTTGATCAACGGCAAATGCGCGAATGCCTTCGGCTAATTTTTCAACTGCCATAGCATCACTATTATGTTGCCATCTAAATTCAGCTTCGGTCATTGGCGCAGGGCGCTCAACCACAGATTGATTTGGATTAAGTTTTTGCACAACAGGCACATTTGATTGTTGCATTTCGGCAAGTAAATTGGGCGAAATCGTTAACCTATCACAACCAGCTAACGCCAAGATTTGATCGACTTTACGGAAGCTTGCACCCATGACAATAGTTTTATAACCATGTTGTTTATAATAATTAAAAATATTACGTACAGAAACAACGCCCGGATCTTCATCAGCCACATAAGGATTGATTGGTTTTTTAGCTTGATACCAATCATAAATACGCCCTACAAATGGCGAAATTAAAAAGGCATTGACTTCAGCACATGCACGCGCTTGCGCGAACGAAAATAATAACGTTAAATTACAGTTAATACCTTCTTTTTCAAGCACTTCAGCCGCTTTAATGCCTTCCCACGTTGACGCAATTTTAATTAAAATACGAGACTTATCAATGCCCTTTTCCTGATAAAGTGCAATGATTTTACGCGCTTTTTCAATACAACCTTGTTTATCAAAGGACAAACGCGCATCAACTTCGGTCGAAATTCGCCCTGGAACGGTTTTTAAAATCTCGGCACCAATATTCACCGCAACTTGATCACACGCATTAACTAACTGCTGTTCTTTACTACCACCTAATTTTTTAGCGGTTTGCACTGCAGAATCAATTAAATTGCGATATTGAGGGAGTTGCGCTGCTTTCAAAACAAGAGAGGGATTCGTTGTTGCATCTTCGGGGGAAAACTGCTTAATCGAATCGATATCCCCCGTATCAGCTACCACCACAGTTAATTTTTTAAACTCATCTAATTGACTCATACTTTTTATCCTCATACAGCGTGTTATTATAATGAAAGTATAATAACATTTATTCAATAATAAAACGACTTTGTCACTGGATGATGATTGATCTTGGCTGTGGGCAAAAAAGCGCTGTAAAATGCAAATAAAAAAGGCAGAATCAGGCTTTACCGTAACATTATTACTTATTAATATTAGTCATGCCTGCTATTTTTATCGTATAAATAAATTCAATTATGTGAATTAAATCACAAAATCAAATTAGGGTTAATTTGCATTAATCGCTCTTTAAATCGACAAAATACTTAACAAAAAAATTTGCAGATTTAAAAATTCCCTAAACCATGATTTAACTGATTAAACCCAAACATATTCAAGTTGACTAGTTAAACCACAACTTGTACAAGAACGACACTGGTTAGCTTGGCAAGCCAATGGCTGATCTTGCGCTAGCAATTTTATCACGCCTTTTTTGATCCAAAACCGTAACATCTGCTCAGTTGCGCTTTCAGGTAGGTGAAAGTGTCTGGCAATATCTTGCAATGGTGCACGACCTTTTAATTGTACATAATCACGAATTGATGTTATTAACATAGCCATAACCAAAGTGGCAGGGTGATCCCTGCATACTTTTCCTCTATTTATATTTTACAAATTAGCCAGCCATTTATTTACTGACAGCACGATGATTTTTTACAGTGGGATGAATTTGGCGCTGTTGATTGATTAAAAGACGAATATCGCCCTAAAGTACGCATAAACAGTACCACTATAATAATAAATGCACTGCACCCAAACAGCCACCAAACGGCTACAGGCGAATGCCCAAGCAACGTAAATTGATAATAAATGGTTGCCGTAAGCCACGCAACGGTAAAAGTCCAAATTGCCACAAACACCATCCACTTAAAACCAGCTTCGCGATAAACAGCACCCAACGCCGCAGCACAAGGAGTATAAAGTAAAATAAAAATTAAATAACTCATCGCAGCCGAAGGTGAACTAAACCCATTTTTAATTTGTGAAATTGTTGTCGAATCCACCTCTAAATCAGTCTTTAGTGAATCCATATCTTGTGAAGCAGTATTAAATCCTAATGGATCTAAAACAGCATTCGACAAACTTGCCAGATTTTTTGGAATGGTTGCTAGCGCCTCTAAAATCCCTTGTGACAAACTAAATGGTTCGTCTTGCTCGTTATCATCATCGATAGAATAAAGCGAATTGAGAGTTGCAATTACCGATTCTTTAGCAAAAATACCAGTAAAAATACCAACTGTTGCTGGCCAATTATCGTGTTTAATCCCCATCGGTGAAAATGCAGGAGTGATTTTTTGACTAACAACAGAAAGCACAGAGTTTTGTGAACTTTCTTGCTTAAACGAACCATCACTCCCCCATGAGTTAAGCACACTTAATACCGTTACCATCAACACAATGGCTTTACCTGCTCTAAAAATAAATGACGTTAAGCGCTGCCAAGTCAAACTAATTAGATTACTTAAAGTCGGAATACGATACACAGGCATTTCCATAATAAATGGTGTGAGCGAACCTTTTAATAAAGTGAATTTGAGCACAAATCCCGTCACCATTGCCACTGCAATGCCTAGCAAATATAAAGCAAACACCACTATAGAGGAGTTTTTAGGGAAGAATATCACCGCAAATAATGCATAAACCGGCAACCTTGCTCCACATGACATAAAAGGGATCATACAAATGGACATAATGCGATCACGTGTACTTTCAAGCGTTCGCGTGCCCATAATGGCTGGCACACCGCAGCCAAATCCCACTAGCATTGGCACAAACGCTTTACCCGGCAACCCGATACTGCGCATTAGCCGATCGATTACCATTGCTGCGCGTGCCAAATAACCAGAATCCTCTAGAAACGACAAACAAAAAAACATCGCCCCAATAACAGGAATAAACGTTGAAACAGTTTGAATGCCACGACCAATACCATTGGCTAAAATAGCTGTAATCCAATTTGGAGCATTGATGGCATGAAGTAGCTCGGTTGTGCCATTAACAAAAATAGTGCCACAAAGCACATCAAAAAAATCAATAAACACCGCACCAAAATTAATCGCCACCATAAACATGGCATACATAGCTAACAAAAAGAACGGGATTCCAGTAATACGCCCTAACGCAATATTATCTAACCTATCAGAAAACCGACGGCTAAGCTCACGCGGCTTCTCAATGACTTTTTTACAAATTACATCAATCGTGTCATAACGGGCGCTAGCAAGTGCCACATCGATTTCATTATCACACCACTTTGCAAGCGACAAGCGGCAGTCCGCTAACATTTTGGTTTCACGTTGTGATAAGTGATAGCGCGAATCATCTAATAAGGCATCTATCAATTGCCAGCGATTAAATTGGCGCACAACACTATCTTCAGGCAGATCGCAAATATAACCATGAATCACCGCTTGCTGATCCTCGCCAAGCAAATCAATCGATGGCTGTGCTGCATATGGATGCATTACCATGTTTTCGATTTGTTGATAAAAGCCCTGCAAGCCGGTTTTTTGACGAGATGATATTGCCACCACAGGACAACCCAGCAAAGTTGACAACAGATCAACATTAATCTGTTCGCCCATGGCTTTAACTGCATCGCTCATATTTAACACAACAATCATCGGTACTTGTAAATCAATCAACTGACAAGTTAAATACAAACTACGTTGCAAATTAGTTGCATCAATAATATTAATAATCACGCATTCACTTTCGGACAGCACGAATTGGCGCGCAATAAGCTCATCTTGCGAAACACTAAGCAGATCAGGCTCAATTGAATACGTACCAGGCAAATCGATAACTTCATATTGTGTATGATGATAAGTGAACATACCGGTTTTACGTTCAACAGTCACGCCCGGCCAGTTTCCTACTCGCTGTTTTGAACCCGTTAGTATATTAAATAACGTTGTCTTACCACTATTAGGGTTACCAATTAATGCTATCTTCACGCACTAACCTCCATCACTTCAATGGCTTGTGCTTCTTTACGACGCAAGCAAAGCGCAAATCCACGCATTTTAATTTCAATCGGATCGCCAAGTGGCGCAACGCGCACAGCCAAAACCTTACAACCCGGCGTAATGCCCATTGCAAGCAACTTTCGACGAAAGGGTAACGATTCAGGTAATAATCGAGTAATCACCGCCTCGCGCCCTAAAGGTAACTGATTAAGGGTTAAAGATGACATTGTGCTTCCTAAAAATAACGATAGTATTGATAAAAGTAATCGTATTAAATCAAAGATGCATATCTTAAAAAATAATCAAAATTATTTTTAGTGTAAAAATGCGAATTATTCTCAATAACAACAAATAACACGTAAAAAATCGCAAAAAATATTAAAATCATAGAAAAACAAAACTCATTTGGTTTTGCCCTTTTATATCTATAAAATAAATCGTAACAATAGTTTTCAATTGTTTTAAAAGCGTTATTGTTTTCATAAAAAAACGTTCAAATAGCATATTGATTTTAATTAAATTTTATATAGATTAATTCAAACTTACCCCGACATACGCTAATTATTCATTGGAATTTATATTAGCAAAACGAGGAACCAAGAAGTGAAAATAAATTCTCTGGTTGTTTTCCCTGACTAGCGCTTTATGTCATCACATTCGGTTTTCGACGTTTTATAGGATCGTATACCAACTCTAGGCATTTGAGAACTAGCAGCTTTGCTAGGCTTAAGATCGTCTAAATGGAGATAATGTTTAAGAAAATTATTTAAATTTTTGTATAAAAAACCGACTTGAGTCGGCTTAATTTGGTTAGTTACATTGTGAGGTAATAAGTTTATTATCATTACCCTGAATTTGTTTAATTTGTTGATTGCGCTTGCATTCCCATTGTTTAGGAGGATACATTTTATTCCACTCGGTCATTAATTTATACTCAGAATCTGATAAATTTATATTGTATTTATTCGACATATAGAAATAGGTTCGTGCTATTGTTCCTCGAATCTCGTCGCGCGGTTGAAATTTTCTTCCTTTAAAATCAACGGCTGATTGGCATTTTCCATATTGATTAAATTCTTTAGTGAATTGCGAATAGCGATAATTTGACCTATCACCATTTACCTCACCAATAGCGGGTTGTAGATTGTGTATATCCCCCTCCATCAAGTTGAACGTAACATCTTTTTTACACGCTTTACGTCCGCCATCGCGCCAGCACTGTAGGTGACGTCCAAAATTTTCGGCTGGCATAACGTGTTCCCACTCAATGCGTTCTGCTCTTGTTTGATTTTTTCTTGGAGTGTAACCGCATTTAGTGAAGTCAACAGTCCCTTTTTTATTGTTAAAACTGAATTCACATCCGCAATAAAATTCCGTTTGTTTAGGGTTTTCGTTATAGATTTTAACTAACTGGTTTTTTGCCCAATTAAAATTTTGTTTGCTGTTAACGGTTGGTTGCTCGACTTGTACCAATGAAACTGAACCATCGTGTGAATTTACAACATAAACACCCATAGTATCGGCATAACTAAGATTACAGCACGAGAAGATAAATAATGCGATGAATAGCTTTTTCATAAATCCTTTTAAAAACAACTCCAAAACATATAAAAATTTTAATATTTTTATATAAAAAGCATTGATCTTTAATATAAGATAACTTACAACGTTAGCTATCAAATGAGAGAATTGATAAAGTAATTCCCCGAACTAAGACAAAGGTTTAAAAAGAATTAACATGAAGTTAAAAATATTCATTTTAATTCTGCTACTTTTGATTAGCTCCCCAGCATTCTAAAATAGTTCAAAGTTGAGAGTGACGCCCTATCAATGCCTTCCAATATAACAACTATTATTTAATAAATCAAGGCGATTATAAGGTATTAACTCGATCCAAAATTAACAAATCGAGTAATAAAAATGAGGTATCAACAGCAAAACTTTTAAATAAAATATAAACAATAACACAATGATTAAACAAACCAAGTTAGACTTAAACATGTCAGAAACTAAGTTTATAGTCGAAAGCATTAAACTTTTAAAAAATAACAAAAAAATCTCTAGATAAGGCTTTCAGATTGCGGACAAATCTTAATATCATTCGGAATTTATGCCCGTATTTATCACTCAAATTTTAATTAATATTTTTGTTAAACCTGTAAAAAAATAGTAGACCAAACTGTCGTAATAAGAGTGGTTTTATTGGTTTTTTTATCTGGCATAACTTTTTTACTCTATGTACTTGAGCAAATTTAATTGGCTTTGCCTTTATCGGTCTATCAGATATGTCATCTAATAATTTTTTGGTGGTTTTGACTTTGGTACATTGTGATAATAAAGGATATTATTTACACCGTATCGATTCAGAATGATTATGATGATAACCTTTTTTTCGGCTAGTGATTTTATGCGCTAGCGTTGTCTGCCCGGTCAAGTATAGGTATTGTGTTGGCTATTATAGATAAATGCCTATTTCTGCTTGGCTGGCTTGCGTGTGAGGCGACGAGAACTTGGTACTAGATAGATTTGTTCGGTTAATAGTAAATAGCAAGTGGGGCGGTAAATGAACCCTCAATAATTTGAGGGTTTTTATTGCATGTTAACTTAAATTATTAAAGTAAATCATTTTACTTTTAATTGCTGTTGTGCTTTCTTTTGTTTGCGGCTTTTGATTAGCATAATTAAATTTTTATGTGGTGTTTTCATAGATTATTTCCTTTTAGTTATAATTATAGGGTGAATAAATTAGTTTTTAATAATTTTTTACTATATAAATTTTAAGATTGCTAAGCGATGTTAATATCGCTTAGCTGTTATTGGTCAATTAAAACCATTGACCAAAGCGTTTGATATAAATGCGTTTCATCAATTGTGCAACACAGCAATAGCTAAATAGGGTTGCTAAAAGCCATGGAAAGTATGACCAAGGTAATGGTTGTAAACCAATTAATCCACCTAGTGGAGAAAACGGGATATAAATACCTACAGCCATAATTAACAGTGTCATCACAATAACAGGAAATGCTGCGGTGCTTTGCACAAATGGAATTTTTTGTGTTCTAAGCATGTGCACAACCAATGTTTGTGACAATAACCCCTCAATAAACCAGCCTGAATGAAACAGCGATTGCGCTTCAACACTGTTTGCACTGAATACAAACCACATTAGTGCATAGGTTGTAATATCAAAAATAGACGATGTTGGTCCAATCCAAATCATAAAACGTCTAATATTTAGCGCATCCCATTTGCGTGGTTTTTGTAAAAACTCATCGTCCATTTTATCCCATGGTAATGAGAGTTGAGAAATATCATACAGTAAGTTTTGAATAAGTAAATGTATCGCTAGCATAGGCAAAAATGGTAGAAACGCACTAGCTACTAATACTGAAAAAATATTCCCAAAATTCGAACTTGCGGTCATGTTTAGATACTTCATAATATTACCAAAAGTTTCGCGACCGCATATTACACCTTCTTCCAATACCATTAGGCTTTTTTCAAGCAGAATAATATCGGCAGATTCTTTGGCAATATCCGTTGCAGTATCGACCGAAATTCCTACATCAGCATCGCGCAGCGCAGGTGCGTCGTTTATACCATCTCCTAAAAAGCCAACGGTATGACCGTTATCTTGCAATAATCGGATAATTCGCGATTTTTGCAGCGGTGTTAATTTAGCAAAAATAGTGCGTTGTTCGATTTGTATTTTGAGTTCAGCATCATCCATTTTTTCAATTTCAGTGCCAAGTAATGGAATACCTGGCTCTAAACCAACTTCTCGGCAGACTTTGATGGTGATGATTTCATTATCGCCTGTTAAGACTTTAACACCCACACCATGTTCATTCAATGCTGAAATCGCTTCGAACGCACTTTCTTTTGGTGGATCTAAAAAGGTTAAAAAGCCACGAATAGCAAGTGCTGTTTCGTCTTGTACTGTGTATTGTGCTTTTGTTTCGCTAGCTGGAATATCTTTTACACCAACCGCTAATACTCTAAAACCATCTTTGTTGTAGTTATGCGCGAGTGCAATTAACGCTTGTTTACGTTTATCGTCTAATGGTAAATATTCACCATTTTCGTAGACATGACTGGCAATAGATAGCATTTCTTCAACAGCGCCTTTGCAAATCATTAAATGGTTATCACTGCCATTTTGCACAACCACCGATAAACGACGACGTACAAAATCAAACGGTAACTCATCAATTTTTTTGTACAAACCAACACCTACTTTTTTCATGTTGGTCTTTTCTTCGGTGAAACGGATGATCGCTTTATCCATTAAGTTTTTCATACCACTTTGATAATAGCTGTTAAGCCAAGCGAGTTCTAAAACAGAGGAGTCAACTTGCCCCTTTATATCAAGGTGATGTTCTAAAATGATTTTATCTTGCGTTAAGGTACCTGTTTTATCAGTACATAAAATGTCCATCGCACCAAAATTTTGGATAGCGTTAAGTCGTTTAACTACAACTTTACGTTTTGCCATACCAACGGCGCCTTTGGCTAGGTTAGCACTGACGATCATTGGTAACATTTCAGGCGTTAAACCAACCGCAACAGCTAATGCAAAGAGTGCTGCATCACCCCAATCATTTTTTGAAAAGCCATTAATAAAAAAGACAATTGGCACCATGATTAGCATAAAGCGAATAAGCAACCAGCTAACACTGTTAACACCACGATCAAATGAAGTTTCAGCACGCGATCCAACAATTGATTTTGCTAATGATCCAAAATGCGTATCGGCACCCGTTGCAACCACAATGGCAGTAGCGGTGCCACTGACAACATTAGTGCCCATAAAACAGATGTTATTAACATCAAGTAAATTATCTTTATTAATGTTTGATGCTTCGATATTATCGGTATTTTTTTGTGTTACCGCACCTAATGTGTCGTATTTTTCAACCGGAATCGATTCGCCAGTGAGTACAGCTTGACTAACAAATAAGTCACGAGATTCGATTAATCGGATATCCGCTGGGATCATGTCACCTGCTGATAAATAAACAATATCTCCTGGAACAATTTCACTTAATGGAATTTCAATGCGCTCTGGGGTCATATCTTTATGTGCACGTCTTAGCACGGTTGCGGTTGTGCGAATCATTGATTTTAGCGCTTCAGCCGCTTTGTTTGATCTAAACTCCTGCCAAAAACGCAATAACCCACTGAGCGATACCATGGTTAGGATGATAATAATCCCAGTTAAATCAGTTTCTTCACCATTTTGCAAAGGCAACCAAAAGTCAGTTACAAAACTGACGATGGCCAATGCTAATAATACAAATATAAATGGATTATTAAATGCCATTAATAGTTGCACTATCACTGATGGCGCTTTTTCTCGTGCGACTTCATTTTTACCATATTGTTCAATTCTCGATTTGGCACTTTCTTGTGTTAATCCTGAAAGGCTGGATTGAAATTTAGATAAAATGCTATCTAGGCTGTTTTGTGCTTCGTTGATAGCTTTGATATCTACACTATTTTGTGCTTTGGTTTTTGATGTATTTTTTGTCATCATGAGTACCTATATTCATAATTTTGGCAAAAGCATGCCAACTCATTGTTACCAAGTAACGATAAGTCATTAAATTTTGAGATGAGCTAAAATTTTTAGTGCATAGCAAAACTAGCCCATAAAGCTATTTTGTATAGCTAGTGCTAAGCATTAAATTTAATTAGCAAATAGAATTAATTAAGAATTTAGATACAACTCGGTGGTTCTAAATGTTTTTCTGAAAGATGTAAAATACGCAACATTAAGCTTTGTGCGCATTGATGTTTTGAGTTTGTGTGATAGCGTGTAAAAAAATGCATATCGTTCACCATTACCGTTTTATCAATTTCGGCTTGTGAACTGAAAAAATAGTGATTTAGACAGGTTCATTAACCGATAATGATGTGTTTAAAATTGTCTCCCCGCATTTTGGGGTGACCCGATTGAGTGTCCATATTTCTCCTGTAAATTGAACTCTTCACTTTGTATTTCAACTTCCCTTCACCCTCATTTTTAACTTCCATAACAGCTAAAAAAGGAAGAAAAGCTCAAAAGGCGGGCATTTTATACGCCTTTCCGAAACAGAAGTCAACCCATATAGCCTAAAAAGAGTGATAATTGTTAGGGAACAGCATTTATCGCCGTTTTTATCTTCATTTTATATCGAATTTATACCCAACTTACCTAATATAAGATACAATCACTTCACGATTAATTAACAGGAATATTTTAAATGGAACTTTCTGAGTTACTCCATGATAATTGGTTCAATTTAGTGATTATTTTTGTACTTTCTTTGGTTGCATTTATTTATAAAAAACGCACTAAACATAACGGTTTTGATAATATCATTAAATATACCGATATTTTAGAAAAAATCCCTCATCCAAAATATCAGACAGATTATCTAAATAACATTAAAAAAAGGCTCATTTGGGAAAAGGTCTGCTTTTACAAATCCGGCAATATTGACAAAGAAAGTATTGCCATTTCACTCGTGAATGCCGATGTTAATCATCTTATTAAACTGACTCAATTAGATTCCTTAACTCAATATTTTGGGATTGTAAAAAATCGTATTACGCCACTGAAACCCTATTTAATTAAAGAAGTTATGCTTAGCGGTGTTGCATTTGCGTTCGCATTTATTATGTTGCTTTCTAATATAATTACCATTTTTAGTTCAACTTGGATAATTAATGTCATTATTGCTATTTTGACAGTCTTTATTATTATGATCGCTTTATTTTGCTTTGCATTAGAGCCGCTTAAACGATTTAAAACCTATCTTTTAATTTCAAAAGACAGCAGCTTTTTACAAAGAGCAAATAATGAATTAGCTAAAATCATTCAAGATAAAAATAAAATTAATACCACTATTTTAGAAGAAATTAGCACATCAGAAAAATAACAAATTCAGCTATGAGATTAAAATAGTCAGTCAATATGACTATTTTAATAAATAGGATGAAACGTTATTGTTAAAAGTTATCCTATTTTTTGTTTACATGAAATCAAGCCCGAATATTCAGTCTGGTATTTTTTAACTGATTAACCAGCTCTAATAGTGATATGTTGAGCTGATGCATAAACTGCTGATATGAAAACGCTTTTTTACTAATTTCGTCCAATTGTAATTCCCAATGTGCGGTCATATCAGGCATCGACATGATATCGGGTAGCGACAAAATCAAATTTTTACCCACGTCAGTTGAGCGAATTGCTTTACCTTGACGAGTTAAAAATTGGCGTTTAAATAACAATTCAATAATGCCGGCCCTTGTTGCTTCAGTGCCTAAGCCATCGGTTTCACGCAGTATTTTTTTGATTTCAGGATTTTTAACAAATCGGGCAATTCCTGTCATAGCAGACAATAATGTTGCATCAGTAAAAGGTCTTGGCGGTTGGGTTTCTTTACTAACCAGCTCGGTATCAATACATTGCACAGTTTCGCCCTTTTTAACTAATTTAGTTAATAAACCATTACTTTCATTGTCATTTGTCTCGGTTTCAGCTTGGTAGTTTTTACTTCTAAATAAAACTTTCCAACCTTCATCAAGCATCTGGTTGGCTTTAGAAATAAATTTGCCCCCTTGAATGTCAACATCAATTTGCAATTCAGCATATTTATAAGCTGGGTAAAATTGAGCTAAATATTGCGTTGCCACAACTTGATACACCGCTTTTTCGTTATCAGTTAAGTTTTCCATTCTAGCTTTGCGCAAAGTTGGAATAATAGCGTGATGTGCTTCAACTTTTTTATCATTCCAAGCCTTGGAACGTAATGCAAAATTAGCATCACCAATAGCAGTTTGTAGTTCAGGGCAATTATTTTCAATGGCGGACTTTACGCCTGTAATTTGTTTTAAATGTTCTTCGGGTAGAAAGCGACAATCCGACCTTGGATAGGTGATTAATTTGTGTTTTTCATATAACGATTGGCAAATGTCGAGCACATCTTGAGCGCTCAATCCATTTTTTTTAGCCATTTCAATTTGCAATGCCGATAAATTAAATGGCATTGGTGGCGCTAGTTCTTTCTTTTTATTACTGACTTTATCAATTTTTCCAGATTGATTATTAATGCGCTGACAAACATTTTCGGCTAACTTTTTGACTAATACACGCCCTTCTTCATCCTGATAAGGTGCACAGGCTTCGCTGGGTTGCCATTTCGCTTTGAATATTTCATTATCTTTGGTTTGCAGCACAGCAAAAACTTCATAAAATGGTTTAGGTACAAATTGCGTTATCTCTAAATCTCGCCTAACCACCAATCCTAAAATAGGCGTTTGCACTCGCCCTATTGATAATACGCCTCGATAACCGTTTTTTTGCCCAACAATAGTACAAAGCCGGCTCATATTAATACCATAAAGCCAATCGGCTCGAGCTCTTGCTAATGCCGAGGTGGACAAAGGAATAAAATCTTGGTTACTGCGTAATTGTTGTAAGGATTTTTCAACAGCGCTAGCATTCAAATCACTGATTAAACACCGCTGTATTGTTTTGCGTTTATCTGGCGGTAATTGGCAATAATTTAGGACTTCATCAACCAATAACTGCCCTTCCCTATCTGGGTCGCCTGCGTGCACAATTTGATCGGCTGATTTAATCAGATCCACCAAAATATTAAATTGCTTTTTGGTATTTTCTTTTGGCATTAATATCCATTGTTCGGGCACGATGGGTAAATCGCTAATCGCCCATTTTTTATAACGAGGATCATAGACTTCTGGCGTGGCTTGCTCTAATAAATGCCCAATACACCAGCTCACAACATCACCATTACTTGCTTTAATAAAGCCATTGCCTTTTTGATGAGGTTTAGGTAATACATCGGCAATAGCCCGAGCTAAGCTAGGTTTTTCGGCAATAAATAAACGATAAGACTGATTAGATTGCATAAAAATGACTATTCATTAAAAATTCCAAAAGGTATAAACTATTATTCACTTTTCTAAAAAGATGAGTCTAATTACCACCATTTTTTATATTTAAGCCAAATAACTGAAACCAAACAAATCACGACAAGTAATAATATTAACCCATTAAAAGACCAATTCTGTTGGCTAAAGGGAATACCGGCTAAATTGACCCCCAGCAAACTGGTTAAAAAAGTAATCGGCGTAAAGATAATAGTAAATAGCGACATTAAATAAATTCGTTTATTGGTCGATTCAGCCAAGAAACTATTAATCTGCTCCATAATTGAGGCTATTCGTAATAAACAGCTATCTATATCAGACACATAATGATTTTGTTGATAAGAAATATCGTGTAATCGCTGACGATCGTTATCGTCAATCCATGATATTCGTTCTGTTGAAATCTTCACAAAAATATCACGTTGTGGTGATAATAATCGACGTAAGACGATCAATTGTTTACGGACACGACCTATTTCTTTATAAGAAAAAATACGTTGATTTAATACAGATTCTTCTAACTTAATGATTTTATTGTGAACACTATCAAAAGATAAATTAACTTGATCACTAATTAAATCTGACATTTGAATCAACCAATCAGCCACATCCACAGGTCCAATACCTTTTTCTAAACGATCTTTTAATTCAGCAATAGCTGCAATTTCTTGATGCCGAGTTGAAATGATCATGTTATCGGTAATAAAAAAACGAAAGGTAACAATAGGATCGGGAAGTTCATTAGGAATAAAGTTAACTCCTTTTAACACAACTAAAACCCCTGATTCAAAACGGATTTCTTTAGGTATTTGGTTTGGTTTTACCAATTCGTTTTTGATCAAATCAGGAACAAGATCTGTAGCATTTATCCAATCAATCGTTTCTTGCTTGGCAAAATCTAGATGGATCCAAAATGGCTGCGAAATGGAAGGCTTACTCTGTTCGTTAAGTGGCATTGCTTTGCCTTTACCGTCTAATTGACAGACAAAAGCAGGTTGAGCATCTAAAAGATGAGAAACAGAAATCACACTTTCACTATCTTGGTTCGTCATTACTAGTACCATTTATTATTGTTTTTTCAAATTATATACTGAATTTAGATTAAAATGGAGTCAATAATTAGTGTTTATTTTGCTTAAGGCATTAAATAAACTTGAAGGACACAAGAATTATCAGGGTGCTGATAAATACCCAACTTAACCCCAGCTAGCGACAAATATTATCCATTGTCAGAACGTCTTTGGATGTGCTTTGTTCAATAATTTCACCCTGATGAATTAATAAAATTTTGACGGCATATAATAATGCCGCTAAATTGAGATCATACAATACACAATATACCGCCAATTTCCGCTTATGAGCAAGTTGTTTTAACAATCTTAAGATCTGTTGTGGGTGATATAAATCAAGGCTGAAGTGGGTTCATCTAAAAAAGCAATTTTTCAGATAGAGGTTATCATAAAGGCTTAATCAAGATGATGACCTTAATGGTATTTTGCATTAAGTCGCCTTGATGGTCAGCAAGATCGCAATCATGGCGATTCAATCAATAATTATCCAGAAAATTGCCATTCAAATTCAATATCGGCGGAATTAGGAAGGCAAACGGGTGATCAACCTTTACTTAATACCACAGCTGATTACAATAGCAAGACCAAAAGGCACATTACAACACATAGGATAAATAGGGTAATTCTTTGATCATCAAAGAAGCAAAAATAACCGTTTTAATCTGGCCATCAAAGTGCAACTGCAGTCAACTAATATTAGCGGGATTGACGCCTTAACTACCCAATTCAATTATCAATAAACTCATATTTACGATAACACAGACTTAAAAAACACATCTAGAGGCAATTTCAACAACAAACACACTACAAAACCTCAACAGAGCCCTGCTTTTACGCAGGGTATATTTTCTTTAGTCGCAAGAAAAAAGCTAAGGAGTGACACAAAGGCCATCGTAGATAACCGGGTGGAGTGGGGTGCTCTCATAACCTTTCATTATTTGACCGTCGAATGAAGCCACCGTGAAAAATGGAACGCCATTTGCAGAGTCAGTCGTCGGGAAGTCGTCGCCACCAAATTCTGCTCCGATGTAATAATACATTTTGCCCCACTCAGAAAAGAGCCCTGCCCCTATTTGACGCTGGTAATGATTACCTGTCGATGACGGCGTGGCGCCAATGGCACCTGCCCCTCTGCATTGGCTTGAGTTATAACCACGGCAGACTGCGTTAGTGAGATCTTTTACTTTTGGAAGCCGATAACCTAAACCATCACACCACTCAGCATGGGTTGGAGCACTCTCAATATCCCATATGTCGCGAACGAGAAACCATTTTTGTAATACAAATCCATATGTTACAACCCCATTACCCTCGCTATCTTTACCAACTAATTCGAATGTCTGCGGTAAATTTGGCTTATAAATTAGACCTGGGTAAGTTGGTTTTTGACCGATATCAAGATAATTACCGTTCTCATCAACTTCACTGTCATCTAATCTAGGACCTGTTATGGTAACTCGCAGCACATCTTCTGGACCATCAAACCACCCATCCCATTCTCCTATCTCCCATTGCACTGTAGCAGTTATGCCCTCATGTGTAACGGGTTCCCAAGTCAACTGCCTTGCATCAACCCCCTCTATATCTAAATCAAAATATAATCCATTAGCGCCCGTAGTTGGAAAATTAAGCTCGTATGATGAGGGATTGATTGATTTCACAAAGAATCCTTTTTTTGGGTTCCATATATCAACAGGACCAGCATTTTCACGTGTACCCCAAACCAGATTTGGCCTAACGAAATTGATGAATGGTGATGGTGGTACTATTATTGAATCACTACGATTACCCCCTCGACCATTTTTACTGCTTAAAGCCTGTAAATTCAATGAATACGGCAATAACAACAATAGAGCCAATGCCAACGGGACTTTTCGGAATAATTTCGATAATAATTTGCAAGATATTAACAAGATGAGTGTAGTAATTTGCCTAATAGGTTTATTTAATAATTTTAAGATATAAGACTGCTGGTCTCTAAAACGATGATAATGTATCATGGCTAATCCATAAAGTAATTTTTTTTGTTTTATTTCACTTTTTATATTTCTTCGCTTACTAAACAAGCTACTTTTAATCGGTGAAATTATAGCCGTTAAAAAAAAGATTAGCTAGTTTTTTCAGGGAATTTTTTTTGTAAAGATTTATTAAGAGCTATCGATTCAGTTTTTATCAGAGTGTGGATCACATAAGATGATTTATTTAATTAAAATAATTATTTAGGTTTTAGTCGTTTTAGACTTTTGGTTAAAAAAATAGCTATTGTAATAATTTTCAAGTGAGAAGAATCTATGCGAAATCCCTAAAAAACACGTAACCACAGTTTGTTCACTGGACTAAATGTGTTAGTTTGCTTTTGAACATCGGTTGCTTTTAGATCGGTTAGAATAACCCATATACTAGAACTAGTGATGGCCGTTATACCTTTGTGAGTGACTGACGTCCAAGTTAACTAACTACCCCCGCCTATATCTAAATCAAAATATAATTCCATTAGCGCCTGCGATTAAGAAATTATGGTCATAAGATGCAAGCGTACAGTATCGTTAAAAAATTTCGAACTACTCTTTGGTCTGAACATTTTGTAAGGATTTGTTAAACGCAATTAATGGTAATCTTCATTGAGCTTTTAGTGAAAAGTTTTGCAAACCTTGTCAAAAACTTTCAGATAACTATGCGTTTGAATATGAAAATTATTTTTTTGTTTTAGAAAGCTATTTTTGTTTCAGCATTTTATGTTTAGATGATTTTATTATTACGCCGATTATCACGCTTGAAAGGTAGCTAATTTGAAATGGATTTTGGGACAAAATAGAAAACATCCGCAAAAAGATTGAGCTAGCGACGCAATTTCACTTCAAATTTTTTACATTCTTTTTTATTAAAAACCATTCTCCCCTTTTATGCGATCAGTGACAATTTGTCACTTTATCGGTATGATATTGGTCATTTTATTATAATCGATTAGGTTCAGTGTGAATATTCAACAATTATTAACGCAACGTGTTTCGCAAGCGATGATTATGGCAGGTGCAGATAAAAACTGCGACGCTCTAATTAAGCAATCAGCTAAAGCACAATTTGGTGATTACCAAGCGAATGGCATTATGGCTGTTGCTAAAAAAATGGGGATGCCCCCTCGGGATCTTGCTCAGGCGGTTTTACAACATCTCGATATTAATGATATCGCCGAAAAAGTTGAAATTGCCGGTCCTGGTTTTATCAATATCTTTTTAAAAAATAGCTGGATTGCTGAGCAAAATGAAATTGCTTTAAACAGTGATAAACTTAATATTACTTTGCCCGCAAAATCACAAACCATTGTGGTTGACTATTCAGCGCCTAATGTCGCCAAAGAGATGCATGTCGGGCATTTGCGATCAACCATCATTGGTGATGCCAGTGTTCGCGTTTTATCGTTTTTAGGGCATAACGTTATTCGTGCCAACCATGTTGGTGATTGGGGAACGCAATTTGGTATGTTAATTGCGTATCTTGAAAAAATGCAAAATGAGCATGCCAATGATATGGATCTTTCAGATTTAGAATCTTTCTATCGCGCTGCCAAAAAATACTATGACGAAGACGAAGTGTTTGCCGAAAAAGCCCGTAACTATGTAGTAAAACTGCAAGGCGGTGATGAGTATTGTCGCGAGATGTGGCGAAAGTTGGTTGATATTACCATGACGCAAAATATTGCCACTTATAAACGTTTAAATGTTACGTTATCGCTTGAAGACACCATGGGTGAAAGCATCTATAACAGTATGCTACCGGGTATTGTTGCCGATTTAAAACAAAAAGGGCTTGCCGTTGAAAGCGAAGGCGCGATTGTTGTGTTTTTAGATGAGTATAAAAACAAAGAAGGCGAACCGATGGGTGTTATCATCCAAAAACGGGATGGTGGCTATCTTTACGCTACAACCGATATTGCTTGCGCAAAATACCGTTACGAAACGTTACACGCTGATCGTATTCTTTATTATACTGACTCTCGCCAACATCAGCATTTGGAGCAAGTTTGGACAATTATTCATAAAGCCAAGTATGTGCCAGAATCATTAAAACTTGAGCACCATATGTTTGGAATGATGCTAGGTAAAGACGGTAAACCGTTTAAAACACGTTCTGGTGATACTGTTAAATTAAATGATTTGCTAGACGAGGCTTGTGAACGTGCGACAACATTAATTCGTAGCAAAAATCCTGACTTAACTGAAAGCGAGCTTGCCGAAATCGTCGATGCAGTGGCTATCGGTGCAGTTAAATATGCCGATCTTTCTAAAAATCGTACCACCGATTATGTTTTTGATTGGGATAATATGTTGTCATTTGAAGGCAATACCGCACCTTATTTACAATATGCTTATACCCGTGTGTTATCAATATTTAAAAAATCAAATATTACCGAAGACAGCTTAACAGGTAATATTAGTTTAGAAACCGATAAAGAGCGTGCCTTAGCAACTCGTTTAATTCAATTTGACGAAACAATTTCAACTGTGGCAAGGGAAGGTACGCCGCATGTACTTTGTGCTTATCTTTACGACATTGCGACGCTGTTTTCAAGTTTTTATGAAAACTGCCCTATTTTAACGGCCGACAGCGAAAGCTTGAAGCAAAGCCGCTTGAAATTGGCTTGTTTAACAGCAAAAACACTGAAAACTGGTCTTGATATGTTAGGTATTAAGACGGTTGATAAAATGTAGGTAAACCGCCACCGATGTGAATGCATGGGTGGCAGTTTTGCTAATACACTTAATATTTTGTACTTTTAAGCTACATGATTTGTTTAACAATATTAATCTCTAACCCATCAACGTGATCTTTAGCAAAGTTGGCAAATTCAACAAAATGAGGCGTTGCATTGTGAAAATCAATTGCCTGCTGTGAAGCCCATGTTTCGATCACAATAAAGATATTGGGGTTATCAATACTTTGATTAAGCTCATAGCGCACACAACCTGTTTCGGCCCTGCTACCTGCAACTAATCGTTTAAATATCGGTTGAAATGCATCATAAAATTCTGGTTTAACGGTGATTGTAGCAACAATATTTAATTGGCTCATGTTAACTGCCCTATATTTCACAATAATTGGTTAGTACAGTATACGCTTGGCATCACCAATAATCCAAAACAGAATAATAAGATAAATAATCTCATTTTTGTGACGTTCAATTATGATTATTAAATAATAAGTTATCATTTAATTTTTTATTTTATGAGTAATTTGTATTTATTGAACGCTTTTTTGTTAGTAGAAAATCTAAAAAATAATACTTTAACCATTTCATTTATTTATATATTTCATCAATTATAGTCCTTGCCATTAAAAATATTTTGGTTAGAATTTCTGCAATTTTTAATCGATAAGGTATAAGCGCAATGAACATTTGTAAATCAATAATCTTAATCACTAAAATTATTGATATTACTTGTATCCTCCTTTTTGGGGGATTTTTTTTGCCTATTGCGCTCGATTTTATCCACTTTATTCAAAATGATTGCATTAGAGGCACATTATGATTGAACATAAAAACATGTTGTTAACTACAAGAGACCAAAGTTTAAAAGCCTATTTAATGACTAAAATTAAACAAAATGGCGGATGGGTTAATGCTCATATGCATGCCGATCGTGCTTTTACTATTTCGGTTGATAGTTTTGATGTCTATCAAAAACAGACCTTAATTGAAAAATGGGATACATTAGATAAAGTCAAAGCATCAATGAGCGAAGATGATTACTATCGCCATTTTAGTATGGCGGTTGAGCGGATGATTGAGCAAGGAGTGAGTGCAATGGGATCGTTTGTTGATATTGACCCTATCGCTCAAGAACGGGCAATTAAAGGGGCGTTAAGAGCACGTGAAACCTATAAAAATGACATCACTATAAAATTAGTCAATCAAACACTTAAAGGCGTTATCGATAAAGAGGCTCGTTATTGGTTCGATAAAGGCGCTGATTTAGTTGATATTATTGGCGGTTTACCACGTCGTGATGAGCGCGATCATGGTGAAGGAATGGGACTGAAGCATCTTGATGTGCTAATGCAAACGGGTAAATCATTAGGCAAAATGGTGCACGTACATGTTGACCAGTTTAATTCTCAAGATGAGATTGAAACGGAACAACTTACCGATAAAACCCTTGAACATGGTATGCATGGTCGCGTTGTTGCCATTCATAGTATTTCGATCACAGCCCACAGTTTAGAATATCGCCAAAAACTCTATAAAAAAATGAAAGAAGCAAAAATGATGGTAATTGCCTGCCCATTTGCTTGGATCGATAGCCCACGTCGCGAAGAACAAGGCCCTACTCGTAACTCACTCACCCCAGTTGATGAACTTGCCACAGCAGGTGTTCCCGTTGCAATCGGTACAGATAATGTCAGCGATTATATGTTGCCATTTTCAACTGGCAATATGTGGGAAGAACTTAAATTATTAGTGACCGGATGCCGTTATACAGATTTAGATAATGTAATTAATGTAGCAACCAAAAATGGACGAATGGTGCTTGGGCTTGAATAGTTAATCATCTATATTAAATAAAAACCCCACAAACAATAAATAATGTTGTTAGTGGGATTTTATTTTTGCTTTGCATATAAATATTATGCACACTGATGAGATTAGATTATCTTTTGTAAAAATTAAAATATAAACTTCAATTAGTTACAAATATGAAAGATCTCTAATAATATCGTCAAACCGTGATTTTAGTTCGGTTAATTGCTGTTCTTTTGCTGCTTGAAGCAAGCTATCTTTAGTTTTCAACACTCCTTCACTGTGGTTACGCAAATTAGAGGGCACATTACCAGAATAGATATAATCATGTTTTGCCGATGTTTGAACAATGTCAAATTTTTTACTGTAACTATAGACGCCATGAACCTCAATTTCAGTGGTCAAGGTTAATTTATTACTATGCGTCACCGTTTTTAAATTAAATTGCTGATCTTTGTAGGTTTTAACTTGCTTTTTATTGCCGTTTTCGTCAGACACTTCAACAAATTTATCAAAGACTTGTTCGGTTTTGGTTTCATTGTTAACAGACTCCCCAAGATCAGAAAATTCAACGTTTGTCGTAATTCGGATTGTGACATCTGCCTGACTTGGTTGATAAGCAATGAATTCTATAAAGTCCTTACTTAATATATCTAATACAAAAGATTTTAATTCTAAAGAATTATAATAAACTTTAATTTTTCCTTTTTTTGTATAATTATTTGCTTGTGAATCTGCATCGCGAAAAGATCCGTATTGACGATAAGCAGAAGCAGCCGAGGCATAATATTTAGCAATTTCACGAAATTGATAACGATGCGTTGCAGTCTTTTCTAGTTGTTGTGCTTGTTCATAAGCATTTTCTGCTTGTTGAGTACAGTATTTTCTATCATTATCAATAGAAAGTTTATCACTATCTTTGTACTTGCCAAGCGGTTTATATACCTCCGAAGCATTACTAAATGCATCCGCAGCAGCTTTATAATTACCTTGCTGTTCGAACATTTTTCCTTGATCATAATACTCTTTAGCCGCAAGTTGCATATATTTTTTATTGGCATTTTTGTACAAGCTTTCAATATTTTTATAGTTATATTGCTCAAGCCCTTTTCCATATAAATCGGCTCTTATTCTGTAACTTTCACTATCGGTGCCAGTAATTGAATTGCCATAATTATAGTACTCTTTAGCAATAGTCTGTTGTAATTGAGTCACGTCATATTTGTTATCGAAAAAGCTGATTTCTTGGCTATAAAAACGATCAGTTAATCGCATTTTCATAGCTAATAGGTTTTCGTAACATTTTATTCGCGTGGCATAATCCAAGTTATTGGTGTTTAAAAGGCTTGTTTCGTAATGTTGCATGACATTACTGACTATATTTTGCAGTCGTTGTATATCTTGTTTTCCAAATTCTGCAGGACCTTTGTCCTCAATACTATCACCCAATAGGTTGATACTTTCTAAATATTTTCCTTCTTTATAAGCATCTTCTGCTGTACGTGTATGGCAAGCAGTTAATAAAAACATAAAAAAAACAGCTATGATTATACGCATAATTTTCCTTTCAATTTATTTTATTTTTGTGCTCGTTCATCTATTTATTATGATGAAAACTGTTTTAATTGAGCTTAATTAATAAGCTGGTTGATGAGTTTATTATAAATTTGCTCTAATTTATTAACTTTTTTTGCTAAAGTTGAGCCACAAATTAATCATCTTTAAAACAAACTAACGCCATATCACAGACAAGCGATATGACATTGATATCATAAAGAAGAATCACTGTCACCTATTTGGCTAAACGCTTTTTAGATTAGATTTTTTGTAAAAAATATTCAGGATTCTATACCGTTTCATCATTAAATTTGTAGTCACTAAGGGTTAAAACGTGTGATAACCATCATATCAATCAAATATTCAAAAACCTATCTGCTCACAAACAAATAAGAAAACCAAAAACGATAGGGGCTTTAATGAAGATGTGATGTTCACTTTAGGTTAGATTTTTTGTAAAAAATATTCAGGATTCTATACCGTTTCGTCATTAATTGAGAATTGGTAGTGACTATGGGGTAAAACGCGTAATAAACAACATATCAATCGAATATTCAAAAACCTATCTGCTCACAAACAAATAAGAAAACTAAAAACGATAGGGGCTTTAAAGAAGATGTAATATTCACTTTTAGGTTAGATTTTTTGTAAAAAATATTCAGGATTCTATACCGTTTCGTCATTAATTGAGAATTTGCAGCCACTATAGGCTAAAACGTGTAATAAACAACGTATCAATTAAGCATTCAAAAAATCCGCTTGCCAACAAAAGTATAAGCAATTTTTTTACTTTTATAATAAGATTAAACCACATAAAGCGATTTTGGGTAAAAACGCCTTATGAGTTTTTAGCAAATTATTTTAATCTTGATGTATAAACCACTCGGCGTTTTCCTATCTATAAAGATTATTTTCGGGTTGCTTTTTGGGTTACTTTTTGACGAGTAGTTTTAGTCTGTTGATTAAATTTTACGCGCTTAGGTCTTGCTATTCGTTTGTCAGAGGATGAACTTGTTGTAAAGCTTTTGGCTTCTGGTGGTAAACCGACTAGTTCACGTAAGTAATTGACTGAGTCAATACCCAGTTCCATCCAAGTTCCACGCGATAATCCTTTAGGTAAAGTGATATTGCCATAACGAATACGCAATAATCGGCTAACTTGCACCTCGATAGCTTCCCACATACGGCGCACTTCGCGATTACGTCCTTCAGTTATCACAACATTAAACCATTGGTTAAGCCCATCGCCACCTTGTGCTTTTATTGATTGAAATGAGGCTGGACCATCTTCTAGTTGTATTCCTTTACGAAGTTGATTAATCTGCTGATCAGTCACATTACCAAATACACGCACAGCATATTCGCGCTCAATTTCGTGCCTTGGATGCATTAAGCGATTAGCTAATTCACCATCTGTTGTAAATAATAATAAACCCGATGTATTAATATCAAGTCTACCAATATTGACCCAACGAGCATTTTTTAGCCTAGGCAAACGTTCAAAAACAGTGGCCCGACCTTGTGGATCATGACGTGAGCAAATTTCGCCTTCTGGTTTGTAATAAGCGAGCACGCGACAAATTTCTTTTTCTTTGCTTCTAAGCTGAACCAAGTGCCCGTTGATACGTATTTTAGGGTTTGCATTCACATCAACGCGATCACCTAAAGTGGCAATTTTACCATCCACACTGATTTTACCGGCTATAATCATGGCTTCAATTTCGCGGCGTGATCCATTACCTAAATTGGCCAATACTTTTTGTAGTTTTTCAGTATTATCATGTGCCGATGTCTTGCGAGTCACAGTTGGTGCACTTGACATTTTCGTTTTTCCATAAGATTGGCTTTCTTTAGCTTTAAGACTATTTATCTTTTTGCCTCGTTGTGGCAATGCAGATTTGCTATTTTTCATATTATCCTCGCTGTTACCTTCTCAGGTATCATTTTTTCTATTCACTTTATTGTCTGAATGTTGACAATAAAAAACGGTCATTTATTCGAATGGTTTAGTGTCTCCACTTCCTTGACGAATAATTTCTGGATAGTCATTTGTTAAATCAATTACGGTGGTGGGTTGCTCACCTATATAGCCTCCGTGCACAATCGCATCAAGCTGATGACCAATTTTATCTTCTATTTGGTCGGGATCGGATTGCGCTTGATCATCATTAGGTAAAATTAACGTTGCGGTCATTAATGGTTGCCCTAATAATTCAAGTAACGCTAAATCAATTTTATTATCTGGAATACGTAGCCCAATGGTTTTACGTTTTTCGTTCATTAATCGACGGGGTACGTCTTTACTGGCTTGTAAAATAAACACATATTTGCCCGGTGTATTATTTTTTAATAATCGAAAAGTCGTGTTATTAACAAAAGCATAGCAAGATAGCTCTGAAAGATCACGGCACATTAAAGTAAAGTTGTGATTTTTATCCAGCTGACGAATTTGGCAGATGCGATCAACGCCATGTTTGTTATCCAGTAAGCAACCCAAAGAATACCCAGAATCAGTCGGAAAAGCGATAACGCCACCGTCATTTAATATTTTAACAACTTGATCTAATAATCGCGTTTGAGGATTATCTGGGTGGATATAAAAAGTTTGGCTCATAATTTTCTTCTATAATTAATCGTTAATCTATTTTTCAGTATTGAGTTCAATGCCGTCAATATTTTGATGAAACGTAAATATAAAATCATTTAATCTTAATTTAATTAGTATTGCCAATTATGCCAAATTGGCGTGACACTACTTGGCAATGGCGTTGTTTTGCCTAAATCCAAATAATTAACTAAATCATGAAAATCTGAACCTTGCGATGCTAACATGTCAAATTCATTGGCTAATTTAGCTAATCGATATAAATCATCTTGCGTTTGCCTGCTTTGCGAGACCTCAATTGCATCACCACCACAAGCTTTAAATTCACTCAGCAATAATTTTAATTTTGTTAAGGTTAGATCATAACGACTTGGATGTGCAAGCACCGCTTGTCCGCCGGCCATGTGAATGGCATTAACCGCATCAGCAATGCTGCACCATGTTGCAGGCACATAAGCATACCCACCTTTACCTAGGTACTTTTTAAATGCGCGTTTGATGTCCTTAACATAGCCGTTAGCGACTAAAAATCTTGCAAAATGGGCACGCGAAACAATGTCACCTTTCGCAAATTGTTGTGCTTGTTGATAAGCATTTTCAATACTAACCTTTGCCAATTTTTGGCTTATTGCCAACGCTCGATTAATGCGGCCTTGCTCTTGTGATGATAATAGTGTCAATAATTGAGGATGCTCAATATCAATATTTAATCCCACAATATGGATTTCGTTATTCTTCCAAGCCGTAGATATTTCAACACCACAAACTAATTTAACAGGCAAATTTTCATTAGCAATTGTTTGTTGAGCTTCAGGTAAACCTTTAACGGTGTCATGATCGGTAATAGCCAAAATAGCAATTTGGTTATCCACCGCTCTTTTGACAAGATCGCTGGGCGTTAACACACCATCTGATGCTGTAGTATGAGAATGTAAATCAACAATCACTTTTTTCTCGAAAATTATTTTGAAACGTGTAATATACCACACAATTTGCATGACCACTAAAAGGTATATTATGAAAGATCAAATTATTCTTGCTCAGCAAGATACTAACGCTATTATTGAAGAACTGTTAGAAGATGGTAGCGATCCTCATGCGCTTTATATTATTGAACACCATGTTTCATCACAAAATTTTGATAAATTAGAAAAAGTAGCAGTAGAAGCTTATAAGTTAGGTTATGAAGCAACCGATCCCGATGAAGATGTCGATGATGCGGGCAACGTTATTATCGCTTTTGATATCGTTGCTGAAAGTCCGCTTAACGCTGAATTAATTAATGCGCAAATTGCCGAAATCATCACTCTTACCGCCCAATTGGGCGTCAACTATGATGGTTGGGGCACTTATTTTGAAGATGGAAGTGATGACGATTTTGATGATAGTGAACTTATGGAAACACTTCATTAAATATTATCAACACTCTTTTACTCTTCCTATTCTTATCCGTTATTTAACGGATAAGAATATTGAGTTAATCTAATCTATTGCAATTCTTCTATACGGCTTGTTCTTTTGTGATTTGGCGATACGCTACGAACAGAGACTGTTTCGCCTTTTCTAATGCCTACTGGTTCAGTGTAGCGATGCCAAGTTTTACCTTGATTGGTTGAATATTCAATGGTTAAACCAGGAAACACAATATTTGCTACTAATTGACCGTTTTCAATTTTAGCACCTGGAACAGGCAAACGATAATCTATACTAGCTAAATCCAATTTTTGCAGTTCACGCTGCCCAACTAAATTGGCAAAGCGAATCCAATCATTAAGTAATTGTTGTTGATCAACATAATGCGTTGTTCCCTGAGCAAATTGACGATCTTTTTGGTAGTCAATTTCCCAATCGGCCTGATGCCAAGCTCTTTCAGCGACGGCCAACAAACGTGGAAATGTCATGTATTCCATTTTTTTATCTGTCCGAATATCTTCAGTCCAAATCTGAGCAGATATGCCATAAGCGCCAGACCAATTCATTGTCCCTTTAGCCGTAAATGGATTACCATCGCGATCAACAGAAGTTTCTGCATTTTGTGGCAAATTATTTGGTGCGAAACTAAATATTTTACGTTCATCATTAAAACGGGTTGCCCAATAATAACCACTCTCTTTTGGATTGACTTCATATGGCATATCTAAATAAACATAATCAGGATTAGAAATGATCACTTGATAACCTTTATTGTTCCACTCATTTACAGAGTCAAAACCGCCCCAATATAATGTGTCCCAAAAGTTAACTGTCACTTTATCAACCGCAAAAGATTTTGCATTATCAGCATATTTCATGCCATCTTGCCATGCTTGCATATGGTTAATGCCATGAGATTTTATTATCGTACTGACTTGTTGTGCAAAATAACTAGGTAAATGTTCAATATCTTTTACCTTTCCTTTTGACACAAAGGTTTGGCAGGCTTGAGATTTTGCCCATGGATGATCTTCTATGCTTTGATCTATCGTTCCTTTAGCATCAGTTTTATCTTTTGCTTGTAGATCTTGATAACCTGCACCTAAACGAATATTTTTAGCTTCATCACCACCAAAATGCCAAGTGTGAAGTGGTTGACCTGCCTCAATATGCATTTTAGTTATTTCATCAATGATTTTATTGACAAAACGTTTAGATGAATCGAGGCAAGGATTTAAATAACTTAAACGATTATAAAATTGTACTGTTGTGGTATTAGAAGTATCGGTTGGATCAACTAGTCGAAACTCATTAGCTTGCGCCTCTTTTCCTTCTGCCATTAAACGTTTATAGCGCGCTTCCATTGACACAATTGCGGCTCTAGCATGAGCTGGCATATCAATTTCAGGAATAACCTCGATAAAGCGTGCTTTAGCATATTTGACAATATCAATATAGTCTTGACGAGTTAAAAATCCCGATCCTGTCGTATTACTTTCGGGACCCGAACCTAATTGCGGTAATAAACAACTTTGCTCAGTAAGATCATGGCAACGTTTGCTGCCAATATCGGTTAGTTCAGGTAGGTCTGGAATTTCAATTCGCCACCCTTCGTCATCACTGAGGTGAAAATGAAACTTATTTAGTTTATATTTTGCCATTTGGTCCAATAAGCGCATTATGGATGCTTTAGATTTAAAATTACGACCAATATCGAGCATAATACCGCGATAAGCAAAACGTGGGGAATCAAATACATTTAGTGTTGGGATTGTTTTAAGTTCGTTTACGGGAATCAATGATAAGATGGATTGTACAGCATAAAAAATACCGCTTTCGTCGTAAGCTGTTATTAAAGCCTCATCTTTTTTAATATCTAATTGATACTCCCCCGATTGCCCTTGTTTGAATTGTTTAGGAGCAATTGTCGCTTTTATTTTATAACCATTTTGAGTAACGGGAATACCTAATGTGTTAAACGCCGTGTTTAAAATTGTTAAGCTTTCTTGATTTAAGTCATTAAGTATTAGATTCACTCCTTGCTGACCAATTGTTATATCTTCTTTTCCTAATGTCATTTTTGCAGGTGTTGGCAAAATTTGCCCTCGGAGTGATTCAGCCGATAATTTCTTAATATCCGAATTATATTGGAAACGAGTATTAGGCGTCATTAATGTATTGTGATCATCGGCTGTCCTTTTCCAGTTTTGTTGAATTGGTGCAACAAAAGCCGATAAATTGTCAGTCCCCGTGTTAGTATTAGCAATGATCTTTGGTTTAGCATTACTTGATGTGATATACCAACGAGGCATTAAATCACTTTCACTTACCATCCAATATTCACCAATTATGGGAATATTGATGGTTGAATGAGCGGGGATCGAGGTGAATTTTTCTGTTGGTTCGATTTTATGAAGATCGCCAGTAATGTGGGTTATTTTGAACTGTTCATTATTTACCGCTAAAATCATACGGATATTATTAAAATAAATAGCCCAATCCTTATCCTTGATTACCGAACCATTATTCTTTAGCGAAATCTGCACCTTGTTACAAGCAGCCCAATCAGCACCTAAAGCTGAACAATTTTCACCATGTGCCCCAGCTTGATTGTCTATTACCTCATATTTAACATTGAGTTGTGAACTCATTGAGTCAACAATTTGTTGCGAAGCAAAAACAGATTGGCTTGCTCCCATACTTAATAAAGAAGCAATTGAAGTGGCTAATATTGCTGTTTTTATCTTTTTTATCTTTTTCATCATTTTTACCTATTTTTGTTGAGCACTAAAAACAGTGAATGGAATTGTGACAATAAATTTGATATCGCGCTCATCTTGAAAGATATTGCCATATCCACCGCCCCAGCTTGGTATGCTATTTGAGTGATTGTTATATTTTGTGTAGTGCAATTGAAAAGCCGTATCTTTTGCCCAACTTTCTTGCACGGTATACCCTAAATCAAAGTTATATGCTGATTCAATCAAACGTTGTTTTTGATTGAATTGTCGATTAGTGCTTGGTTTTGCGTTCCATCCATAAGCATAAGAAGCGCCAGTTTTCCAACCTGCTAAAGAGTAAGATAAATTACTTAAATCATAAGTTATTTCAGCAAACAGGGCTTTTTCACCATTAGCATTAAAGTCGGAACGCGAATTCCACCAAACATCTAAACGACCATTTGATGAAGCATAATCAGGTGTCATTCGTTGCAAAAAGAATCCTTGCTCTCCATTAGCTTTAACCGCAACACCTTCCAGTCGCAGACCAATTGGACCAACTTGATAACCTAATGTTGCCGCTTGTAGCCATGCTAAGCCATCGTAAACATCTTTGCCTTGATGGGATTGATCTTTGGCGCCATAAAATTGGTAACTCATGGTCAGCGGGCTATCAAACACTTCTGTTCTATAAGATACTTTGCCAAAAAATTGGTTCATATAATTGTGCGCTTGGCCAAATGCACTTTCTAATACTAAATTATTTTTGAAGTCATACTTCAAGCCAGCAGAATGTAAATAATCAATTTTTTTACCCGCGCCCCATTGTTTGAATTCATAGAGCCTTTTATACCATGGCGCTTTATATTTATCTGTCCACATGTATGACATTGATAATGCACCGGCTGTATCAAAATCAAGGGTTGAACCCAATTCAAATCCACGATAAGTACCCGGTAATAAGCTCCAGTGTGGTGCCAGCAACGTTTGTCCTGAAGGTTGAATATAACCTGCTTTCAGCCAAAATAACTCATCAATTTTAAAATTCGCTTGTGCTTTATAAAAACTAAGCCCACTGACGTCTTTCTTCCAATCTTCATCCCAACGAGTTTTTGCACCACTAAATCCAATTTCATTTGGATGACCATTGCCACCATTACTCACTTCCCATGCGCCATAACCGCCTAGCTCGATAGCAAATCTATTGGCAATATACCCAGAACGAAAGTCCAAATTACTATTAAAGGTTGATTGCCTTATATTGCTTTTATATTTATCAGTTTCGATATCTTTACGATCACGATCGCGATTCCAAAAAAAGATATTACCAGTTAATGAAGAATCTTCAATAAAGTCATTTACACCCGATGCATAAACAGGGATTGCACTGGTTAAAATAGATAAGGACAAAATCAGTTTAGTTAAAGGATTAAATGGTCGAGGTATTATTTGTGCATTATAGGTATTCATCTTTATTTTCCTAAAATTATTCTGTTTAATTAATAATGAAATTCATCAAGCTCTTACTTACATGAGCAAGCTAAACAACAGATTAATATTTTTCTTAGAATTCGAAAGACACTTTATTTTCATTAGCGTATACAAATCAGTGTAGCCTAATAAAAACTTCATCAATGGCGATATTGACTTGAAATACGCAGTTTTATAATGCATAAACATATTTTATCTAGCAAATTAAACAATCTAAAATCGTGATCTAAGTCACCAAAACAGCCATTATTTATACGATTTTTTAGATAAAAATCACAACTTTTTTTATTATGAAAAATAAAAAATATCAGATTCTGTGTTTAAAACACTAGCGAATATTGATGTTAACTTATAAAAACAAGAATGGAGGTAAATAGGATAAATAAGACGAAGAAAGCAATAAGGTAAAAAAAGAGGAATCACTCGGATTCCTCTTTTTATTGGCATAAAAAAATATGTTACTTTTAATTTTCAGTATCAATTTCATCAAAGCTTTTTACTAGCTCATCAATCGCTTTCATCTGTTTTAAGAAAGGTTCAAGTTTATCGAGTGGTAACGCTGATGGGCCATCGCATTTTGCATGGATCGGATCGGGATGTGATTCTAAAAATAATCCAGCTATACCAACAGCCATACCTGAACGCGCAAGCTCAGTGACTTGACCACGACGCCCGCTAGATGCTGCGCCCATTGGATCACGACACTGCAAGGCATGAGTAACATCAAAAATAACGGGTGAACCTTTGCTGGCTTTTTTCATAATGTTAAAACCTAGCATATCCACCACTAAATTATCATAACCAAAACAACTACCCCGATCACAAAGGATAATTTGATCATTGCCTGCTTCTTCAAATTTTTCAACGATATTTCCCATTTGTCCAGGACTGACAAATTGCGGTTTTTTGACATTAATTACTGCACCTGTTTTCGCCATTGCAACAACGAGATCCGTTTGCCTTGCTAAAAAGGCCGGTAATTGAATCACATCAACCACATCAGCAACGGGTTGACATTGCGCTTCGGTATGGACATCGGTAATAATTTTAATGCCAAACTGTTGTTTAAGCTCTTGGAAGATTTTAAGCCCTTCTTCTAAGCCAGGTCCACGATAAGAATGGATTGATGAGCGATTCGCTTTATCGAAAGACGCTTTAAAAATATAAGGGATATTTAGTTTATTAGTGATGGTAACATAATGTTCACAAATTCTCATTGCCAAATCGCGAGATTCAAGTACATTCATACCACCAAATAGTACAAAAGGTAGATCATTGGCGACAGTAATATCACCAACGTTTACTTTTTTTTGCTGCATCATAAATAAAATTTTCCTAGTTAAGGTTTGAACCAGCGACCAAGTGTGACTCGATCATTACCACTGTAGTCGGTGAAAGTTTCAACTAATTGAAATCCGTGTTGTTTAAAAATGGTTTGCACTGCTTCACCTTGTTTCCAACCATGTTCTATCAGTAACCAACCATATTGGTTTAAATGCTTAGTTGCACCTTTTACAATTAGTTTAATATCAGCTAAACCATCATCTTCAGAAATTAGCGCACTTCTTGGTTCATAACGCACATCACCTTGTGATAAGTGAATATCGGTTGGCTCAATGTAAGGAGGATTACTGACAATCATTGAAAACTTGCGGTTTTTGATTGGTTTATACCAATCTCCTTGTAAAAAATAGACATTATTTACCCCAATTTGGGTTGCATTTTGTTGAGCTAAAATTAGCGCATCTTTATTTTTTTCAATTGCGGTAAATAAACAGTCTTGGCGCTCAGTTGCCATAGCAATAACTATTGCACCAGTACCCGTACCAAGATCCAACACTTCGCATGGCACTTTAGGTAGATACTCTAAACCTAATTCAACTAATTTTTCGGTATCAGGTCTCGGTATTAACGTGGCATTAGAAACATTAAATTTCAAAGACCAAAATTCTTTTTCGCCAGTAATATAAGCGATAGGTTCACCGTTTTGCCTGCGTTTTAAACATTCAGATAAAGCTATTAATTCATCATCAGTAAGTAATGTTTCACTAAACGCCATTAAAAATGTTCGCGTTTTGTGAGTCACATAACTTAATAAAATTTCGGCATCACGCTTTGGGCTTTCACTATCAGTCAATGTTTGAGATGCGCACTTAAGCCATTGTAAATAAGTCATTCATCTTGTTCCGATAAAGCGGCCAGTTGATCTGCTTGATATTCTTGTACAATTGGATCGATTAGCATCTCTAATTTCCCCGCCATCACTTCGTCTAAACGATAAAGTGTTAGGTTGATTCGATGATCAGTAACTCGACCTTGTGGATAGTTATATGTTCTAATTCTATCTGAACGATCACCCGAACCTAATAAATTACGTCTTGTCGAGGCTTCTTCTTGTTGACGCTTGCGTAGTTCCGCATCTTGAATGCGCGCAGCCAATACTGACATAGCTTTGGCTCTATTTTTATGTTGTGAGCGCTCATCTTGACACTCAACCACAATACCTGTTGGTAGATGGGTAATACGAATGGCCGAATCGGTAGTATTAACATGCTGACCACCGGCACCAGATGAACGATAAGTATCAATTTTTAAATCAGCAGGATTAATTTCGGGCATTTCAGCTTCAGGCACTTCGGGCAAAACAGCGACGGTACAAGCTGAAGTATGAATACGACCTTGCGATTCCGTTTCTGGCACACGTTGAACACGATGTCCTCCCGATTCAAACTTCAAATGACCATAAACACCATCACCACTCACTAACATAATAACTTCTTTATAGCCACCATGCTCACCATCACTTGCACTCATAATTTCAACGCGCCAATTGCGTGATTCAGCATAACGTGTATACATTCGGGCTAAGTCACCAGCAAAAATAGCGGCTTCATCGCCACCCGTTCCCGCTCTCACTTCGACAAAACAGTTATATTCGTCATTAGGATCTTTAGGAAGTAATAGCACTTGTAATTGCTTTTCTTGCTCTTCAATTCGACTTAATGCTTCGTTTAATTCCTCTTGCGCCATTTCGCTCATTTCAGGATCGGATAGCATCATTTTAGCTGTCTCAATATCCTCTTGTGTTTGCTTCCAATCAGAAAAACACTTAACCACTCCAGTTAACTGTGAATATTCTTTAGAAAGTGTGCGAAAACGATTTTGATCGGCAATAACCGAAGCATCAGACAACAATGCTTGAACTTCTTCATAACGCTCTTGTAGCGTTTCTAACTTACTGATAATTGAAGATTTCATAAAAATATATTTTAAATGATAGAAATTAATTAAATTTGTGGGGCATTATATACTCAATCGGCTTTAAAATACAGTTTGAGCTAGTTATCAAGTATATATCGCATCATTACATAAACAATATATAGCAAATCGATTGAATAAATAAAATATTATATGTAAATAGTCAATATATTAGAAACTTAATATTAGGTTATTTGTTGCTCTATCATTTTTTCATATTTAAATTCTATTTTGATCATAAAAAATTTTCTACTTGTGAGTGTATTTTTTAGAAAGAATTAAAAGATAATTAATTATTATTTAAACTGAACACTAACTTTTTTTGACCATGAGATATTCGCTTATGATTTTTATTTATATCGGTAAATTTTTTCCAATTTTTAGCCACTATCAATAACCATACTTTTTAGTAAAAAGTAGCTAAAAACATTTCTAGACAATAATTTACATTTTTACAATAATAAAAACATCACAATAAATTGCGCTGTAGTTAATCACCAATGACAACACTTTTTTGTAGAAGCCAATTTAAAATTAAGAAAAGTTAGCATTAGTACAGATAATATCGCAGAGAAAATAAAACAATGGCAATCATAGATAACATAACAAAAACACTCCAAGAAGATTTATCAAGCGAAATAAAGCAAGGGAGTAAATTAGCAATCGTTGCCGCATGCTTTTCGTTTTTTGCGTTTGAAAAACTTAAAAAAGAGCTGAAAAATATAGATGAACTCCGTTTTATCTTTACTTCACCAACCTTTATAACCGAGCAAACCCCAAAAGCACAAAGAGAATTTTACATTCCACGCCTTAATCGAGAACGTAGTCTTTATGGTACCGAATTTGAAATTAAACTTCGCAATGAACTAACACAAAAAGCGATTGCTAAAGAGTGTGCTGATTGGATTAGACAGAAGGTCACATTTAAATCCAACATCACTAATGAAAATATGGCTGGATTCATACATGTAGATGATAATGCTTATATACCAATTAATGGATTTACAACTATTGATCTAGGTTGTGAACGGGGAAACAATGCTTACAACATGGTACAAAAGATTCCTTCTCCAGATTCAATTAAATTTCTTTCCATTTTTAATGAGCTTTGGCAAGATAAAACTAAACTTCAGGATGTAACCAATGTTGTTATCGACAATATTGCCAGTGCCTACAATGAAAATTCACCTGAGTTTATCTATTTTGTTATCCTCTATAATATTTTTAATGAATTTCTTGAAGATATTTCAGAAGATGTATTGCCCAACGAAGCTACTGGATTTAAAAATAGCAAAATCTGGAATATGCTATTCAACTTTCAAAAAGATGCGGCCTTAGCAATCATCAATAAACTTGAAAAATATAATGGCTGTATTTTAGCTGACAGTGTTGGGCTGGGTAAAACATTTACTGCTTTATCAGTAATTAAATATTATGAAAACCGAAATAAGTCTGTGCTCGTTTTATGCCCTAAAAAACTGAACAATAACTGGAACACTTACAAAGCAAATTACATTAATAACCCCATCGCTGAAGATCGATTACGATATGATGTGCTTTTCCATACTGATCTTAATCGCTCTTGTGGTAAATCAAATGGTATAGATTTAGATCGAATTCATTGGAATAATTACGACCTTGTAGTGATTGATGAATCACATAATTTCCGTAATGGTGGCCGATTATCTGGCAAAGACAACGAAAAAGAAAATCGATACCTAAAACTACTTAATCAAGTGCTCCGAAAAGGGGTCAAAACTAAAGTATTGATGCTTTCCGCAACACCTGTTAATAATCGTTTCAATGATTTAAAAAATCAATTAGCCCTTGCTTACGAAGGAAAAACCAGTCATATTGATGAAAATCTCAATACTCATCGTTCATTGGATGAGATTTTTAAGAATGCACAAAAAGCATTTAACATTTGGAGTAAACAAGATACAACCGAAAGAACAACAGAAAACCTATTACGGATGTTGGATTTTGACTTTTTCGAAGTATTGGATTCTGTTACGATTGCTCGTTCACGCAAACACATTCAAAAATATTACGATACCGCCGATATAGGTACTTTTCCAACCAGACTCAAGCCTATTTCAGTAAGACCTAAACTAACGGATTTAGCTAATGCAATAAGTTATAACGAAATTTTCGAACAACTAATGCTACTGAATCTATCAATTTATACCCCTACCCACTTTATCTTACCAAGCAAAATGGAAAAGTATGCAGAAATATATGAGGACAACACAATCAATGTAGGATTTACCCAAGCCAATCGAGAACAAGGGATTCGTCGTTTAATGGCAATCAACTTGATGAAACGACTGGAAAGCTCGGTATTCTCATTTAATCATACATTAGAACGTATAAAAAACTTTATTCAGCAAACAATAGCTACTATTGAATCTTATAATCAAAGTGTAAAAAAAGAAATTGAGCTTACCGATATTACTAATTTCAATGATCTTGATGAAGATGAACAAAATAATGATCAGTTATTTACATTTGGCAAAAAAGTAAAAATTGCCTTAGCCGATATGGATTATCTTTCATGGAAACACTATCTCACTAAAGATTATGAAATCTTATCATTATTAACTCATATGATAAGTGATATCACCGCAAAACATGATATTAAATTACAAAATTTACTTACTATTATTAAAAATAAACAACTAAACCCCATTAATAACAATAATAAAAAAGTGATTATATTTACCGCTTTTGCCGATACAGCAAGTTATTTGTTTGATCACGTTAGCCAGTATGTAAAAAATCACTTTTCCCTACATACCGCAATGATAACAGGTTCAGTTGACGGAAGATCTACTGTACCTAAATTGCATTGTGATTTAAACACTGTTTTAACCTGCTTTTCACCCAAATCAAAAGATAAACACTTATTAATGCCAAATGACACTCATGAGATTGATATATTAATTGCAACCGATTGCATCTCTGAAGGGCAAAACTTACAAGATTGTGATTATTTAATTAATTACGATATACATTGGAATCCGGTACGAATCATTCAGCGGTTTGGACGTATTGATCGCATAGGCAGCAAAAATCAGTCGATTCAGCTAGTTAACTTTTGGCCTGATGTTACTTTAGATGAATATATTGATCTAAAAGCTAAAGTAGAAACTCGCATGAAAATTGTCGACATGACCGCAACGGGTGATGACAATATATTAAGTGAAGAGGAAAAATCCGATTTAGCCTATCGTAAAGCACAGCTCAAACGCTTACAAGATGAAGTGGTTGATATTGAAGATATCACTAATAGTATATCAATTATGGATTTAGGTTTAAATGAATTTAGACTTGATTTGCTGGAGTATATCAAAAACCATCCTGAGCTTGATAAAACACCGTATGGATTACATGCAGTTGTGCCAGCTTCACCAGATATACCCGCAGGAGTTATTTATATATTAAAAAATCGGGCAAACAGCATTAATATTAATAATCAAAATCGACTTCATCCATTTTACATGGTGTATGTAGCTAATAATGGCGAAGTTATTTGTGATCATTTATCACCAAAACAATTACTTGATAAAATACGCTTACTTTGCAAAGGCAAAACCGAACCCATTGCAAAATTGTATCAGCAATTTAACAAAATCACAGCCGATGGCAGTAATATGACTCATTTTTCACAACGACTTGGTGATGCCATAAATTCAATTATTGAAGTAAAAAAACACAGTGATATTGATAATTTTTTAAGCGGTAACTCAGTTAGTTTTGTTACCGATAGTATAAAAGGTCTAGATGACTTTGAATTAATCTGTTTTTTAGTTGTCAGTGAATCAGAAAATAAGGTAGCATAATGCTTGGTTTGCCCAAAACGACAGAAATAAATCACCAGTTAGCTAAAAAAACAATCTATGCAAAGTTTCAACTGAACAATGCTACGAAAGAAAAATTCGATGCGGATATAGCTAAAATTACCCTTGTTAACGAGGTTTCCGCAACAAAGATAAATCTCGCAGCAGGAAACAACATTAATGCTTTTTTTGTGGCATTGGTACAACTAAAAAAAATCAATTTTAATGAAACAAGCCTTATTTTATTATCTAAACTAATACCGCAAAATATACTATTTATTTTGCAATATGCTAAGCAGGCTAAATTGGCCGTTTTTCAACATAAATTGATACAAAGTGATTGGCAACCTAAAAAAGATCTAAAAATTGAATTAAAAGGGTTAAACCTTGATAATGTCTGGCGCAACATCATTCAACAAATCGGCAAATTCAATATTGAGCAAGGCAATAGCCTTGAGCAGCAAATTATTATTGCCGATAAAAGACAAAAACTGATTTTAAACATTGCTCGCCTTGAAAAGCAAGCAAGAAAAGAACTACAGCCTAAAAAAGCATTTGAATTGGTGCAAAAAATTAACCAATTGAAACAAGAATTAAAGGATTCTTAAATGGATAAATTAAAGATGCATTCACTCAATAAAGTGGATGAAAATATCAAAAAAATCGGTGCACAATTCCCGAACTGTATTACTGAACGCAAAAACCAACAGGGTGAAGTGGAATACGCCATCGATTTTGATTTGCTCAAGCAGGAACTCTCATCAGTGATTGTTGAAGGCCGAGAAGAACGTTACCAATTTACTTGGCCAGATAAAAAGAAATCGATTCTACTTGCTAATGCGCCCATTGCCAAAACCTTACGACCTTGCCGTGAAGAAAGTGTTGATTTTGATGATACCGAAAATTTATATATTGAGGGTGATAATCTTGAAGTACTAAAACTATTGCAGGAAACTTATCTTGGCAAAGTCAAAATGATCTATATCGACCCGCCTTATAATACTGGTAATGATTTTGTTTATGAAGATGATTTTGCGCAAAATACCTCTGAATACCTTGAAAACAGTGGGCAATTTGATGATGAAGGCAATCGGCTAATAAAAAATATGGAAACCAATGGTCGCTTTCATACCGATTGGCTGAATATGATTTATCCACGTTTAAAACTCGCCAGAGATCTATTAACTGATGATGGTGTGATTTTTATTAGTATTGATGATAATGAACAAGAAAATTTAAAGAAAATTTGTGATGAAGTTTTTGGTGCTAAAAATTTTGCGGCTTGCATTCCGTGGCAATCTCGTTTATCTATTCAAAATGATACTGATTTTAGTATAAATCATGAATATATTATAGTTTATGCTAAAAATCGTCGTTTTGAAAACAGGCGATTAAAAAGAAGTAATGAAACAACTTGGTATCAAAAAGATTCTTTTGTTTTCCGTCCACTTCCCTTAGATAAAAGTAAATTTGACAATCCTGACAATGATCCTCGTGGAATTTGGAAAGCAGATCCTTTTGATGCTCCTAATGTCCGTTCTAATCTTACTTACCCCGTAACTAACCCTAATACAGGAGAACAACATTTCCCCCCAAGTGGGAGATGTTGGAGAATTTCTCAAGAAAAATTTTCCAGCGCTTTAGCTGATGGTAGAATAATTTTTGGAATGAATGGAACTGGACGCCCACAAATGAAATCATTCTATGAAGAAAAAAAAGATTTTGGCTCAATTGATAACAGTTGGTTCTCTGGTGAAAAAATAGGTACAACAACTGTTGCGACAAAAGAGCTACAAAAATTATTTGGGAAAACACCTTTTGATACGCCTAAACCAACAAGTTTTTTGATGAAACTAATGATATTAGGCTTCATTGAAAATAACGATATCATCCTCGATTTCTTCTCAGGCTCAGCAACCACTGCCCATGCTGTTATGCAACTCAATGCAGAAGACGGCGGCAACCGCAAATTTATCATGGTGCAACTGCCAGAAACAACGGATGAGAAAAGCGAAGCTTACAAGGCTGGTTATAAAAATATCTGCGAAATAGGCAAAGAACGCATTCGCCGTGCAGGCAATAAGATTGCCCAAGAAAATCCACAGGCTAAATTTGATAAAGGCTTTCGCGTTTTAAAATGTGATAGCAGTAATATGAAAGAGGTTTATTACAACCCTGCTGAGTATAATACCGATCTTCTTGATGTGCTGATTGACAATATCAAAGCCGATAGAACGGCGGAAGATTTATTGTTCCAAGTTATGCTGGATTTGGGTGTATTACTTTCCAGTGATATTAAACAAACCACTATTGCCGGTAAAACCGTGTTTAACGTAGCAGATAACTTTTTAATGGCTTGCTTTGATACAGACATTAATGAAGAAGTCATCACGGCTATTGCCAAACAAAAACCTTACTATTTTGTTATGCGTGATAGCTCAATGGAAAATGATAGTGTTGCCACCAATTTTGAACAAATTTTTACTACCTACAGCCCTGAAACCAAGAGGAAGGTGTTGTAATGAAATTTAATTTTAAAATTCAGCAATATCAAACCGATGCTGTAAATGCTGTGGTTCAAGTGTTTAATGGGCAAGGTTATCAAAATAGCCTACATTATGTGCGTGATTTAGGCAATACACCTACTCAGGCAGAAATGAGTTATGACACTGATTCAAGTTATACATCAGATGATAACGCAATCGATATTGGTTTTAAAAATGAAATTATTTCGTTAACCGATAACCAATTACTCGCTAATATCAAAAAAATACAAAATATAAACAATATTAAACAGTCGGCTGATTTAATTAAAAACTTAGGTCGGTGTAGTCTTGATATTGAAATGGAAACGGGTACTGGTAAAACCTATGTTTACCTCAAAACCATGTTTGAACTGAACAAGCATTATGGCTGGAGCAAGTTTATTGTTGTGGTACCCTCTATTGCCATTCGAGAGGGAGTAAAAAAAACCTTTGAAATAACAACAGACCATTTTATGGAGCATTATGGTCAAAAGGCTCGCTTTTTTGTCTATGACAGTAAAAATTTAACTTTATTAGATAGTTTTGCTGCCAATTCGGGCATTAATGTTATGATCATTAACACCCAAGCTTTTGCGTCCTCGCTAAAAGAAGACGGCAAAAATAAAGAAGCACGAATTATTTACTCAAAACGCGATGAGTTTTCGTCGCGCCGGCCGATTGATGTTATAGCCGCCAATAATCCCATTATTATTTTGGATGAGCCCCAAAAAATGGGCGGCGAAGTCACGCAAAAAGCTTTAAAAAATTTTAATCCTTTATTTTCGTTAAATTATTCTGCCACCCATAAAAAACAAAATAATCTAATTTATGTTCTTGATGCACTTGATGCATACAATAAAAGACTGGTTAAAAAAATCGAAGTAAAGGGCTTTGAAGTTAAAAATCTAAGAGGTACTGATAGCTACTTGTATTTAGAACAAATCGTCTTATCCAGTAAAAAACCACCACTGGCAAATATTGAGCTAGAAATAAATCATAAGAATGGTATCAAACGTGAAATTCGCCATTTTACTGAGGGCGATAATCTTTATTCTGTTTCAAAACAGATGCAGCAATACAAGGGATATACGGTTTCTGAAATCAATCCACTGACTGGAATGGTCACTTTTACCAATGGTGTTTCCATTCATACTGGTGAAGTGATAGGTGATATTTCTGAAGAAAATATGCGCCGCATTCAAATTAGAGAAACCATATTATCCCACTTTGACAAAGAAGAAAAATTGTTCAATATGGGCGTTAAATCACTATCATTATTTTTTATTGATGAAGTAGCTAAATACCGCCAATATGATGAAAACAATAACGAAATATTGGGTGAATATGGCCAAATCTTTGAACAAGAATATCTAACGATTTTGCAACAATACTTAGACCAAGCCAGCAACACACCTTATCAACAATATTTAAAAACTAAGTGTAATGATGCAAGCCAAGTACATAAAGGCTACTTTAGCATTGATAAAAAAACTGGCAAAAGTATTGATAGCCAATTAAAACGCGGTAGCGAATCTTCAGATGATATTTCAGCCTACGACCTGATTCTTAAAAATAAAGAACAACTGTTAAGTTTTGATGAGCCCACGCGATTTATCTTTTCGCATTCAGCTCTGCGTGAAGGTTGGGATAATCCCAATGTTTTCCAGATTTGTACATTAAAACATTCCGATAACCAAACAGCCAAACGGCAAGAAGTCGGCCGCGGACTGCGTTTATGTGTTAATCAAGATGGTAATCGCATGGATATTGAAAGTTGCGGCGAACAAGTCCACGATATCAACATATTAACCGTTATCGCCAGTGAAAGTTATAGAAATTTTGTTAGTGCTCTTCAAGCCGATATCAAAACCGTTATTTATGATCGGCCAACTGTTGCCACTAGTGAGTACTTTTTCGGTAAATATGTAGAAGTTAATGGTGTATCGACCATTATCGATAAAGCAGCAGCTGATAAAATTGAATTTTATTTAATTAGTCATGGTTATGTTGATATCGAGCGTAAAATAACCGATAAATACCGCAACGATGTTTTAATGGACTCAGTGGCACCATTACCGGATGAATTACAACTAATGGGTGACGCAATTCATCGCTTAATTCAGGCTATTTACAATGATAGCCTTTTAGATTCCATGTTTAGCGATGGTCATGAAACAAAAATTAAAGATAATCCGCTTAATGATAATTTCGACAAAGCCGAATTCCAAGCATTATGGGAGCAAATTAATCAGCAATATGCCTATACTGTTGCCTTTGATAGCGATGAATTAATCAATAAAGCCATTGCTCATATCAACGATAAGTTATTTGTCTCACAGCTACAATACATTACGGCTATCGGTCAACTTAAAGAGCAGATAACGACACAAAGTATCTATCAAAATGATGCGTTTAAAACTCAAGAAACAAAGACTGCCACTTTGGAACATGCTTATTTTAAACCAATAAAATACGACCTGATTGGTCAGATTGCGCAAGAAACCACATTAACCCGCAAAACAGTAGTGGCCATATTAAAGGGGTTAGATACAAAAAAACTAGATATGTTCAAGGATAATCCAGAAGAATTTATTGCCAAAATTATTAAATTAATTAAAGAACAAAAAGCAACTACGATTGTAGAACATATTACATACAATAAAACTTCGGGCAAATATGACAGTACAATTTTCACTCAGGAAAAAAGTTCACAAAATTACGATAAAGCGTTTTTAGCGAAAAAAGCCATCCAAGATTATGTATTTACCGATGGCTTAGCCGAAAAAAGTATTGAACGCAAATTTGTTGAAGATCTTGATACGGCAGAAGAAGTGTGCGTATATGCAAAATTACCGAAAGGCTTTCATATTCCAACACCCGTTGGTAATTATTCACCCGATTGGGCAATTGCTTTTCATGTTGGGAAAGTAAAGCATATCTTTTTTATTGCCGAAACCAAAGGTACTATGGATAGTTTAAACTTAAGACCAATTGAACAAGCAAAAATTTCGTGCGCAAAAAAGCTTTTTAACGAATTTTCGACTAGTAAAGTAAAATACCATGATGTAGATAGCTATCAAAGCCTTATGAATATAATGAATTCATTATAAAATTACTTTCATTTAAAAATATAGTTATAGATAATTTATTTTTTACTGAAACGTATAGTTACCTGAAACTTTTTGACAAAAATTATCTTATAAAAAAATAAAAATGCCGTTAGTTTGAGCTAACGGCATTTTATTAAGTAAATAGATGACTTATTAACTATTTCTTCTTCGCTTTAGCATTTGGTAAGTCAGTGACAGAGCCTTCATAAATTTCAGAAGCTAAACCGATTGATTCATGCAATGTTGGGTGAGCATGGATAGTTAATGCAATATCTTCGGCATCACAGCCCATTTCGACAGCTAAGGTGATTTCACCTAGTCATTCACCGCCCATTCACACCAACAACCACACCACCTAGCAAGCGATTATCTGCTTTATTAAAGATGAGTTTTGTCATCCTTTCTGAACAATCCGAAGCAATAGCCCGTCCTGAGGCTACCCATAGGAAGATTGGTATTTTATAATCAACACCTTTTTCTAATGATGTGCATCTAGATTTAAAAGTACGAAGAAGGATGCAACAGGTAAGGTATGTTCAAATATTAAATTTTGATCAGCAAAAACATTCAGTTTTAACATATCAAATTCTGTTACCAACATCCAAATATTGTTTAATACTTTGTGAATCAAAATTCCAAACTATTTAATCAAAGGCAGAAAGATAGAACCGTGTTTTATGAATTTTATTTATAATAATTTCTATTACCAATGATTACTGAGTATTATTAGGCTGTCAACAACCAACAATAGATAGGTTTATGTTGGTATTTCTTCTATCAATTAATCATATTCAATTTTATATCTGCCAATAACATCAAAAATATGATCATAAGTACTAAGAATTATACGTTGCTTGCCTTTTTTATGAACTTCATCAACTAAATCAAAGCTAGATTTTGAATATTTTTCATATGGGTATTCATCTATTAGATAAATAGATAGGCTATCAATATCACTAAAAATAAATGTAACTTTAACTTCTGGAACATTTAAGATTTCTGGCTTACAGCCTGCTAATGATAATGATGTATTGACCATCAAAGTGAATGGTATACATTCTAATTTAACGTCAGATAATATCAATGCATTGCGTGCATAAATAATGCCGTATTTTGTTTGTATTTCCTGTGTATTCATATCAACCTCATTTTTTCAATTTATTATTAATTGGTATTGTTTTTCTGAAAAATCTTTTTATATACTTGCAGACAAATTCATCTGCGATAAATCATCTGAATAAAATCCTAAGTATTCTAATCTTTTTAGTAATATAAAAATACCTATCAGCAATAACTAATATTAGCGTATTGACGATTACGGAAGTTATCATGATAAATAACTTATTTATCTCTCGTTTTCATTAGGATTTGCATTTAGTCGTTTAATTCAATTTTTTACTGAAACGTAGTGTTTCCTGAAAGTTTTTGACAAAAATAAATTAGCTTATTTTAAGATAAATAAAAATGCCGTTAGTTTGAGCTAACGGCATTTTATTAAGTAAATAAATGACTTGTTGTCACTATTTTTTCTTTGCTTTGGCATTAGGTAAATCGGTGACTGAGCCTTCATAAATTTCAGAAGCTAAGCCGATTGATTCATGCAATGTTGGGTGAGCATGGATAGTTAATGCAATATCTTCTGCATCACAGCCCATTTCAACAGCTAAAGTGATTTCACCTAGTAATTCACCGCCATTCACGCCAACAACCGCACCACCTAGCAAGCGATTATCTGCTTTATTAAAGATGAGTTTTGTCATCCCTTCTGAACAATCCGAAGCAATAGCGCGCCCTGATGCAGCCCATGGGAAGATTGACACTTCATAATCAATACCTTTTTCTTTCGCTTCTTTTTCAGTTAAGCCCACCCAAGCTACTTCAGGTTCAGTATAGGCAATAGAAGGAATAGTTTTTGGATCGAAGAAGTGTTTCTTACCAGCAATCACTTCTGCTGCCACATGCCCTTCGTGTACACCTTTGTGCGCAAGCATTGGTTGTCCCACAATATCGCCAATGGCATAAATGTGTGGTACGTTGGTGCGCATCTGTTTATCCACTTCGATAAATCCACGATCCGTGACATTAACGCCAGCTTTTTCTGCACTAATTAACTTACCATTTGGCGTACGACCAATTGCCACTAATACCGCATCATAAGTATGGGTTTCGGTGGTGCCGTCTTTCTTTTCCATGGTGACGTAAATTGCATCATGTTTGGCTTCAACGGTGGTCACTTTGGTTTCCAATCGTAAAGTGAATTTCTTTTGGATCTGCTTAGTAAAGACTTTAATCACATCTTTATCAGCAGCTGGGATCACTTGGTCAAACATTTCAACCACATCCACTTCTGAACCTAATGCATGGTATACAGTACCCATTTCAAGCCCAATGATTCCGCCACCCATTAATAATAATTTTTTAGGAATGGTGGTTAGCGCTAAGGCATCTGTTGAATCCCAAATACGCGGATCATCATGTGGAATAAAAGGTAACTTAATTGGACGAGAACCCGCTGCAATAATGGCATTATCAAAGGTAATTTTAGTGATCCCTTTTGATGAAGTTACATCCATGGTATGACTACCAGTAAACTGAGCTTCACCTTGAATCACATTGACTTTACGCATTTTTGCCATGCCAGCAAGCCCGTTAGTCAGCTGACTAATGACTTTTTCTTTCCAGCCACGCACTTTGTCTAATTCAAGTCTCGGGGTACCAAAATGGATACCATGTTCAGTTAATGATTTTGCTTCATCCATTACTTTAGCAACATGAAGTAATGCTTTTGATGGAATACAGCCTACATTTAAACAGACACCACCAAGTGTTGAATAACGTTCAACAAGGGTCACATCTAGTCCAAGGTCAGCTGCGCGGAACGCAGCGGAATAACCCGCTGGTCCTGCCCCTAAAACCACAACTTGCGTTTTAACATCTTGACTCATAATTTGATCTCCTTAATTACATCACTAAACGACGTAAGTCGGATAAGACGTTAACAATATGGCTTAAGAAGCGTGCACCATCCGCACCATCAATCACTCGGTGATCAAAGGATAATGATAAAGGTAACATTAAGCGTGGTGTAAACTCTTTACCATTCCAAACTGGTTTCATGCTAGAACGAGATACACCTAAAATACCCACTTCTGGTGCATTGACAATTGGTGTAAACGAGGTTGTACCAATACCACCAAGGCTAGAAATAGTGAAACATCCACCTTGCATATCGCTACCAGTCAATTTACCTTCACGCGCTTTTTTAGAAATTGCCGCAAGTTCTCGTGAAAGTTCAACAATGCCTTTTTTATCAACATCTTTAAATACTGGCACAACAAGACCATTTGGTGTATCAACAGCAACACCTATATTAATGTATTTTTTGATGATTAGCGTTTGAGCATCTTCAGATAATGAGCTATTAAAGCGTGGATACGCTGTTAATGCGCTAGCTACCGCTTTCATGATAAACACTAAAGGTGTGATCTTAAGGTCAAGTTTCTTCTTATCAGCTTCTGCATTTTGTTGCTTACGGAATGCTTCTAAATCAGTAATATCGGTTTCATCAAACTCTGTCACATGCGGAATCATGACCCAGTTACGGTGTAAATTTGCACCTGATACTTTTTGAATTTTAGTTAATGGTAGGCTTTCAACTTCACCAAATTTGCTGAAATCAACTTTCGGCCATGGTAATAAACCTGGTAATGCACCGCCCGCAGCGCCACTTTCAATTTGCTTAACTGCATTTTTAACGTACGCTTGAATGTCTTCACGTAAAATACGGTTTTTAGGACCTGTCGCGGTGACTTTAGCGAGATTTACGCCAAATTCACGCGCTAAACGGCGCACTGATGGAGTTGCATGCGCATAAGCATCATTTTCAACAAATTCATTGCCTGATGCTACAGGCGCTGATTGTGCGGTAACAGGCGCTGGTGTTGGCGCTGGTGCGGCTTTTTCAGCAACAGGTGCTGGCGCTACCGGTGCTGTTTGAGTAGCTGGTGCTGCACTGGTTGTTACTTCAAATTCCATAATTTTGGAACCTGTTTTCACCTTATCGCCTACTTTCACTGTGATACTTTTAACTGTGCCAGCAATGGTCGCGGGTACTTCCATTGACGCTTTATCACCTTCAACGGTAATTAACGAGTCATCAACAGATATAGTATCGCCAACTTTTACTAAAAGTTCGGTCACTTCAACTTCATCGCCACCAATATCAGGTATATTGACATCAACAGTTTGACTCGCAGCAGCAGTTGGCGCGACTTCAACTTTTGGAGCTTCTTGTGCTGGAGCTGCAGGCTCTGCACCACCCTGTTCATCAAAGACCATAATGTCCACACCTGTTTGGACTTTATCGCCAATTTTTACCGAAATAGATTTAACAATACCGGCTTGTGGTGCTGGGATTTCCATTGATGCTTTATCACCTTCAACAGTCATAATTGACTGATCAGCTTCAACTTTGTCACCTACATTAACCAGAATTTCGGTCACCTCGACCTCATCACCGCCAATATCTGGTAATTTAATTTGAATACTCATTATAACAACCTCTTATGCAATTCGTGGATTAAGTTTATCAGCATTGATTTCGAATTTTTTGATCGCTTCTTCAACAACGCTAACTTCGATATCACCACGTTTAGCAAGTTCACCCAATGCTGCAACTACAACATAAGATGCATCAACTTCAAAGTGATGGCGTAAATTTTCACGGCTATCACTGCGACCAAAGCCGTCAGTACCAAGCACTCGATAACTTTCAGCAGGTACAAATCCACGAATTTGCTCAGCAAAAATTTTCATATAATCAGTTGAAACTACTGCTGGATTGTTATTCATAACTTGTGCAACATAAGGCACTTTTGGTGTTTCACTTGGATGTAGCATATTGTATCGTTCACAATCTTGTCCATCACGAGCAAGTTCAGTAAATGATGTTACGCTATAAACTTCAGAACTAATGCCATAGTTTTTAGCTAAGATGTCAGCCGCATCACGTACATGACGTAAAATTGAACCAGAACCTAATAATTGAACAGTCGGTTTACCTTTTTGACCTTCAACAGTATCAAGTTTATAAATACCACGACGAATGCCTTCTTCTGCACCTTCAGGCATTGCAGGCTGTGCATAGTTTTCATTGAGTGTAGTAATATAGTAGTAAACGTTTTCTTGTTCGCCATACATACGACGTAAACCGTCTTGCATAATAACCGCAACTTCATAAGCATAAGCAGGATCATATGAGATACAGTTAGGTATGGTTAATGATTGAATGTGGCTATGACCATCTTGGTGTTGTAAGCCTTCACCATTTAATGTTGTACGACCTGATGTACCACCGATCATAAATCCGCGTGCTTGCTGATCGCCAGCTGCCCACATTAAATCGCCAATACGTTGGAAACCGAACATAGAATAATAAATGTAGAATGGAATCATTGGGAAATCATTGGTGCTATATGATGTCGCAGCAGCTAACCATGAAGCGGTTGCACCACATTCATTAATCCCTTCTTGTAAAATTTGACCTTTTTCGTCTTCACGATAATAAGCAACTTGCTCTTTATCTTGTGGCGTATATTGTTGCCCATGTGGGTTATAAATCCCAATTTGACGGAATAAGCCTTCCATACCAAAAGTACGCGCTTCATCAGCCAAAATTGGTACTAAGCGTGGTGCTAATTCTTTATCCTTAAGCATGATGTTAAGTGCACGGACAAACGCAATTGTGGTTGAAATTTCTTTTGACTGTGCTTCAAGTAATGACGAAAATTCGCTTAATGATGGAATAGAAACCGTACCAGAGAATTTGGTTAATCTTGACGGAACATAACCATGTAATGCATTACGACGTTCATGAATATATTTGTATTCTGGTGTGTGTTCCTCAAATTTGATATAAGGTAATTTTTCAAGAGCTTCATCTGTTACAGGAATATTGAAGAAATCACGAACATGACGCACACCATCCATATTCATTTTTTTCACTTGGTGAGCAATATTTTTCGCTTCGGCTGCAGCCCCCATACCATAACCTTTAATGGTGTGAGCAAGAATAACAGTTGGGCGATCTTTAGTTTCTTTTGCTCGTTGGAATGCAGCAAACATTTTAGCTGGATCTTGACCACCACGGTTTAATCTAAAGATTTCTTCATCAGACATATCTTTAACTAATTCAGCAGTTTCTGGATATTTGCCAAAGAAATGCTCACGCACATAAGCGCCATCTTTTGATTTTAATGTTTGATAATCACCATCAAGCGTTTCATTCATTAGACGAATTAATTTACCTGATTTATCTTTTTGTAGTAATTTATCCCAACGATCGCCCCAAAGAACTTTAATCACATTCCAGCCTGCGCCAGCAAATACACCTTCAAGTTCATTAATAATTTTACCATTACCGGTTACTGGACCATCTAATCGTTGTAAATTACAGTTGATAACAAATACCAAATTATCTAATTTTTCACGCGTTGCAACGGTGATTGCGCCTTTTGATTCAGGCTCATCCATCTCACCATCACCTAAGAAAGCATAGACAGTTTGTTCAGAAGTATCTTTCAGTCCACGATTTTCTAAATATTTTAAAAAACGTGCTTGATAAATAGCACTAATAGGACCAAGCCCCATTGAGACTGTTGGGAATTGCCAAAATTCAGGAAGTAATTTAGGATGAGGGTAAGAAGGGAGTCCTTTACCATGTACTTCTTGGCGGAAATTATCAAGTTGTTCTTCGGTTAAACGACCTTCAATAAATGCGCGTGAATAAACACCTGGTGAAATATGCCCTTGGAAATAAACCAGATCACCACCATCTTTTTCATTGCGTGCACGGAAGAAATGGTTAAAACAAACTTCATAAAACGTAGCAGCAGACTGAAACGATGCCATATGACCACCTAGTTCCAGATCTTTTTTTGATGCCCTTAGCACCATCATAATTGCATTCCAGCGAACAATTGAACGAATGCGGCGTTCTATTTCCCAATCGCCAGGATAAGCAGGTTGTTCTTCTACAGGGATAGTATTGACATAATTACTTGTTGAAGAACCAAAAAGTAGTGGTACACCGCCATCTCTTGCTTTATTGACTATTTGTTCAATAATATATTGTGCACGTTCTATACCTTCTTCGCGAATAATTGAATCAAGACTCTTGAGCCAATCTTGTGTTTCAATGGGATCGATATCATTCACTTGCATATCCGACATATAAAAACCTCTTTTTTGTTTAAAAAAATGCAGTATTTGCTATCCTTAGCTATAAATAACTATATAAATTACAACCCTGCATTATGGAGTTTCACCGCATAAGTCTGCCATTTTCAAAAAAAAAGTAAAGCAAACCAAAGCTTAGAAAAGAATGTTAATTCCTATCAAATTAATCAACTATTTCAATGGTGACATTTACAACAGTGCTAGTTATTTGATAAAAACCAAATTTTAGTAATGAATAAATACAAAAAAATAGCTAGAATGTCTATACCGAAATCATCTACAAGTTGTCAAATTGTAGTAAAATCTGATATATATTCACAAATTTTTTGTTAATACCAATGACAATAAGCAATACCATGAGCATTAATAATGTTATCGTCCAAGACCTACATATTGTTCCTTATATGCAAACTTATCAAGCTATGCATTACTTTACCCAAAATCGTCATGAACAAACACTTGATGAAATTTGGTTAGTAGAACATCAACCTGTATTTACCCAAGGAAAAGTGGGTAAAGCTGAACATTTATTAAATTGTACAGATATTCCTGTTATTCAAACTGATCGCGGCGGTCAAATTACCTATCATGCACCCGGTCAACAAATCATGTATACCCTAATTGACTTAAGAAGACGCCATATTGGTATTCGTGATATGGTCAGTTTTTTAGAAAATAGTGTCATTCAAACTTTAGCGCACTATGGTATCATAGCTTACACAAAAGCAGAGGCTCCAGGAGTGTATATTGATCATAAAAAAATTTGTTCGCTCGGTTTGCATATAAACCGAGGTTGTACACTACATGGGCTGGCATTAAATATTGATATGGATCTTGCCCCGTTCAATAACATTAACCCTTGTGGTTATGCTGGATTACAAATGACACAATTAAAAGACTATGTTTTAAATATCGACCGTAACGAAATTAAACAACGATTAACCGATAATTTTATCAATCATCTACCTAAGTATTAAGATACCTAATATGCAAAATAATGAAACAACGATCAGAAGCTCAAAATATCGTGATGCTGACAAAACACGCTTAATCCCAACAATCACATTAGAAGATGCAACGCCACTTAAAAAACCTGAATGGATGCGAATTAAGTTATCTGCTCACTCTGATAATATTGCACATATCAAAAACACCATGCGCAAACATGGGCTGCATTCAGTTTGTGAAGAAGCCTCTTGTCCTAACTTAGCAGAATGCTTTAACCATGGTACAGCCACTTTTATGATTTTGGGCGATATTTGTACTCGCCGTTGCCCATTTTGTGATGTTGCCCATGGCAGACCATTACCCCCAGATCGCGAAGAACCCATAAAACTGGCTAAAACAATTCAAGAGATGAAGTTGCGCTATGTCGTTATAACCTCTGTGGATAGGGACGATTTAAAAGATGGCGGTGCAAGTCATTTTGCCTCTTGTACTCAAGAAATCCGAACCTTAAATCCAAATATAAAAGTTGAAACACTCACCCCCGATTTTCGTGGCTGTATTGATGAAGCAATTGAAGTGTTAAGCGATAATCCACCTGATGTGTTTAATCATAACTTAGAGAATATCCCTCGTTTATATAAAAAGATCCGTCCTGGTGCTAGCTATGAAGGATCACTCAATTTACTGGCTAGGTTTAAAGAGCGACATCCAGAAATTCCAACAAAATCGGGCTTGATGGTTGGATTAGGTGAAACAAACGAAGAGTTAATTCAAGTATTAAAGGATTTACGGAGTCATGGTGTGACTATGTTAACGCTGGGTCAATATTTACAACCAAGTAAATATCATTTACCAGTTGAACGCTATGTGTCACCACAAGAATTTGAAGAGTTGAAGCAAACAGCATTAAATATGGGATTTACCCATGCTGCTTGTGGACCATTTGTGCGTTCATCCTATCATGCTGATTTACAGGCAATGGGTAAAGAGGTGAAGTAATCTTCACCCTCTTTTTATTGCTCTATATTCGACAGTTAAATCAATTATCCACTACCATAAAACGGCGATTTTCAGTGACTATTTGTAAAAAGATCGGCAAGCTGATTTTTTCGCCTTTTTGTAATTTACCATTAGGATCATAAATTTTAGAACGACCAAAAGCATCTAAAACCACTGTTTTATCATCATAAATTGCAGCAATGGTATTTTCATCACCCGCAACGAGCCACTGTCTAGATTTTCCCTTAAGTAGATTTCTACCTTGATTATATTGCTGTGGTGGCGTAGTCACATGAAATACGTCTTGCATTAATGTACACATAATATCGGTTTGCGACGATGCTTCTGCTATTTGAGCACTTTCTTTATTAGGCCATGACATAATCAATGGTACTTTTAATGATGCACGGTTAAAATCACTACCTGTATTGCGTAGTGCTATTTTTTTCGTCTCATCAATTTTAATATCATTCGTACCAGTAATAATAATCACCGTATCATCGTAAGCATTCGATAATCTTAAATAAGCAATTAAGGATTCAATAGACTGATCTAACTTTTTAGCTTCAGTTTGAAGATCTGATATCGCAATTTTTTTGTTTTTATCACCTAACGAATATTGGATGATAGAAAATAAAGGCGCATGATTGTCAAGATGATTCTGTTCCTCATGCCATGCTCTCCAATTTTCGGTTATTTGTTTATTGGATTGTTTTTTAGGCTCTGGTATTGAAAAATTAGATAATAATGCAGCACGATATAAAGGTTCAGCAAAACCGTCTGCTGAAAACAGACCTAAATTATAGTGCTGTTTAGTCACAACCTCGAGCAATACAGAAGGCTTATGTCCAACTAAAATACTATTATAGTAGTTAGGATCTAATCCGTAAAATAATGAAAAGTCATTCAAATACGACTGATTACTTGCACCATAATGATTTGTAAAGGCAATATTATCTTGAGCAAACGCATTCAATCTAGGCATATGTTTAGTTAATAAATTTGTATTCCACCCATCAATAACAATCATAAGCACATTATTTTTTATCGGTTGTTTATCATAAACAATACGTCCTAATGGGTATTCAATTGCCATCGCAAAAGGATTGCCTTCTTGAGCAACACGATCGCGATAACCGTTTTCTTTCATAAAGCCATACCGTTCAAGAAAATGGCGAGCAGTTAAAGGATAAGAAAGCGGAAGGCTTGAACGTTGCATGGTAATGGGGCGATAAAAATTAGCATCAGCCCAACTATGGATCAAATGTGAGGCAACGAAGCAAACAATAAAAAAAATCACAACTGGTCTTGCATAGCGTTTGCGTTTACTTAAGCTACGTAGTTTTTTCCAGCTCCATAATGCAAATAAAATCTCAATCAATAAAATAAAGGGAATAGCAATAAATACCGTACTTAAATAAGAAACTTTTTGCGATGAGAATAATCGCCAAATCGACAAATTAAGATGCATTCTAAAATGCGAAAAAACTTCAATATCAATAATCAGTAATGAAATACCGACTGTTGCAAAAACCGTTGCAATAATCCTTTGCCATCGCGACGAATGAACAAAAAAACTTAGCGGAAAAAGTAGAACTAAATAAGCAACAAAGGCCAAATAACTAAAATGACCAATGGCGCTAATGATTGCATAAAACCGCCCCATAAAAGTACGAGGCCAGTCCGCAATAAGTAAATATTGACTACCAAGCAAAATTACAACAAAAACATTAAACAACGTAAACCAATGCCCCCAGCTAACAATTTGTGAGGCACGATCGTCTTTGAAGTAAGTATTTTTGATTTTGAGCATGTTTAGTCGTTGATAATGGTGATTGTGAAGCTAAATAAACAATAAATTTTGACTTAGTTTACCTGATTTTGAAAAATCTTTCTGTAAATTTTTTATTTGTTAGCATAAAGAATTTGGTAAGCTGTTGGCGATACTTCGGATACTTGTTATAATTTGAAAATGAAATAAGCTAACAAAAAGACAATAATTTTGGCCATTACACAACTCAACGCACAACAAATCCAACCTGATTTATCTTATTTTTCTAAACGCAAAAACACGACGAATACTTCAACAGTATTAGCATCAGAAAAATCAGAACATTTACTCATGTGGCAACCTCGCGCTGCATCTGCTTTATCCCTGTTATGCACCCCAAAAAGAGAATGTTATAGCCCACGTTTTATATTGCTTAAAGCACCTGAAAGTGAGCTTCTTTTTGATTTACTAAGGCAAGCCATTAAATGTGATTTATCACCAGCCCCGCTCGGTTATAGTTATTTTTTTAGCGAAAGCAAAATTACACTAACCAAAGCGAAAAGCAAGCAAGATAATTTTGCAGCTCAAGATAATTGTTTATTTGCTTCTTCTGTTGATGCTGAAAAACTTTTTGGTTGTGTTAGGCAACCTGAAAATGGCCCAATTAAATTACAAGCAGGACTAGTTCATCGTGCTAACGGTGGCGTTTTAATTTTAGGTCTTCGCTCGCTACTTAGCCAACCATCGTTATGGACAAAGCTAAAGCACATGATAATGAAACAAGAATTTGAGTGGAGTTCATCTGACGAATCTCATCCTTTACCCTTATCTATTCCGCCTATGCCACTTGATTTACGTGTCATTTTAGTCGGGGATAGATTAAGTTTAGCCGAATTACAAGATTTCGAACCTGAATTTTATTCAACATCTATTTACACTGAATTTGAAAATGAATTACAGATTAAATCACCCGAACAACTTGAACACTGGATTAACTATTTAAAATTTATTGCCCATAAACAGCAATTACCCGATATTGATACCTCGGCTATTGCAAAAATTTACAAAGTAGCAACTCGCTATACTGGTGACCAATATTATCTACCCCTTTCGGTTGATTGGGTTAATTCATTATTAGTCAATGCAACTTACTTTATGCAAAATAATGTAATAGACGAATCAGCGATTACAACTGCGATAAAGAGAAAATCATGGCACGAAGATTATTTGCAAGATAGAGTGCATGATGAAATATTTAGTAATCAAATAATGATTAATACGAAAGATCAAGTGGTTGGACAAATAAATGGTTTATCGGTAATTGAATATCCTGGACATCCAAAAGCTATCGGCGAACCGACACGTTTAAGTTGCCTTATTCATTTTGGCGATGGTGAGCTCATTGATATTGAGCGCAAAACAGAATTAGCCGGTAATATTCATTCAAAAGGAATGATGATAATGCAGGCTTTTATCATGTCTGAGTTTGCATTTAATCACCAATTACCTTTTTCGACTTCTTTGGTTTTTGAGCAATCTTATAGTGAAATTGATGGTGATAGTGCTTCGCTTGCCGGACTTTGTGCAATCATTAGCGCTTTATCTCAGCATCCAATCGATCAGCAGTTGGCTGTAACCGGTTCAGTGGATCAATTTGGTCATGTTCAAGCAATTGGTGGTGTGAACGAAAAAATTGAAGGATTTTTTGCCGTTTGTCAGCATCAAGGCTTAACAGGTCAACAAGGAGTGATCATACCAGCTATCAATCAACGCCATCTAAGTTTAAGTGATGAAGTTATTGAAGCTATTGAACAAGATAAGTTTTCAATATGGACAGTTGAACATATTGCCGATGCTCTTTATTTGCTGACAGGTATTCCGTATAAAGATAAAAGTAGTATCAATCTTTACCAATTAATTCATGCGCGTATGCAGGCAGCATTATTACAAGACAAAAAACAAGATAGTTGGCTAACTAAATGGCAAAAATATTGCAAAAAGTAACAATACCCAATAAACTTTAGCCCAAAATTTTATTCATTATGGAATAAATAAGAGCTAGGTAACTTTCAATTTTTTAAAGCATGTTTTAATTTACATTAAATAAAAGGTTTTTTTATGACATTTGAACGTAAATCATCGTACGATAAAGCTGATTTAATTAAATCAGGAAATAATGAACTATTTGGCCATGATGGCCCTCCATTACCATCTGATTTAATGTTAATGATGGATCGTGTTATCGAGATGAATGAAAACGGTGGTAATTTTGGCAAAGGTTTTGTCGAGGCAGAACTTGATATTAATCCTGATTTATGGTTTTTTAAATGTCATTTTAAAAACGATCCAGTTATGCCTGGCTGCCTTGGACTTGATGCTATGTGGCAATTAGTAGGGTTTTATTTAGGCTGGATTGGCGGTAAAGGTAAAGGACGAGCTTTAGGTGTTGGTGAAGTAAAATTCACCGGACAAGTATTACCAACCAATAAAAAAGTGACTTATAAAATCCATTTTAAACGCGTAATTAACCGCAAATTAATTATGGGTATTGGTGATGGTGAAGTTTTTGTTGATGGCAAATTAATTTACCAAGCATCTGATTTAAAAGTAGGTTTATTCCAAGATACCAATACTTTTTAATTTAAAAATCTTCCCCACCCCAATCAGCCATACACAATATAAGTATGGCTGAATATAATGCTTTTTCTCATTAAAAATAATTTATCATCGCTAAGTTAGATTTTGTTTATCATGGTGTAAACACAAAAGCAGACATGAAACAAACGGCTAATTATCAAGTAAAAATATCATCACAACGTCGTAAGTTTCAATAATCAATGTATAATGCTACAAATTATTATACCTTTTTTATTTATCATGAATTACTTAAAACACTTATTGATTTTTATTATTCTATCTTTTTTATCAAATACGCTAGCTTATGCTGATTTCAGTGGTAAAGTTGTCAAAGTGATTGATGGAGACACAGTAGATATTTTGACGGTAAAAAAGCAAAAAATTCGTGTTCGATTACTTGATATTGATGCGCCAGAAAGAGGGCAAGCCTTTGGTAATGCATCACGAAGATATTTAGCCTCACTCATTGCGGGTAAAAATGTTTTTGTCAAAGAAAATAAAAAGGATATCTATAAAAGAACTTTAGGTACTATCTTTTTTAATAAGGTGAATATCAATGCCAAAATGGTAGAAAGTGGTTACGCTTGGGCTTATCGTTATAAAGGGGTTGCTGACAACAAGATAATGGTAAAATTAGAGGTAAGTGCAAAACAAACCCAAAAAGGGCTATGGAAAGATAAACATCCTATAGCTCCTTGGGATTTTCGTCATAATAAACGATAAATTATATTATTTTTTAAATAAATTTGCTTCAGCTTGTTGAAGAAAATCCATACCTCGTTTACAAGCTGGAGCTTGATTATCTGCAGACAGTGACGAAATTTGTTGTTTAGCCAGTTCAACGCTTTGTTTAATCATATCAGATTGTTGTTTAGGAATTGCTTTCATAAAACTGTCAAGTTTATCAAAATAGGTTTTACATGATTCAGTTAAATCCGCCATAGAAATTGAAGAAAAACCTAATAACACAATAAATAGTAATCTTTTCATTTTCTTTCCTTATATCATAAGTTTATTGCTAATATCATGAAAAATGATAATTAATACTAGAAATAGCCAGAATATGGTAAAGAATTTAAGGCGGGAAGTCTATATAAGAAAATACCCTATCAGTAACAATTTACCGATAGGGTAGCAAAACTAAAAAATAAAATATAAATCTTAGATGATGGTAACATCTGCTGCCGCAGGACCACGAGGGCTGTCTTGAATTGAGAATTCTACTTGTTGACCTTCGCCTAATGTTTTGAATCCATCACCAGAAATTGCTGAAAAATGTACAAATACATCTTTACTACCATCAGCAGGAGAAATAAAACCAAAACCTTTACTTTCGTTGAACCATTTAACTTGACCAGTTTTCTTAGACATAATAATCTTCCTATAAATAAATTAATCTTAGCCATTAAGGCTATATTCAAAAACATAAAACCTAGATTACTCACTAACACTAAGAAGAAGATACTGAAGAAAACTAATCTCTAAGACATCGTAAACTACAAACTACATATATCTAAATGTTACAAAATAAATCCGCATGTCGTATGCTTAGTTCTATTTACGCATAAAAAAATAACTAATGCAAGAAATCTTTTGAAAGATTTGTTAATAGTACTGAAATAGAACAATTCATAATTGTTAATTCAATTGCATAACATTATAAATTTATAACTTATTTTTTGGAATAACTGAATTTAACAGTGTTATCAGCTAACTTCGCAATAAATATCAACAAAAAAGAGAAAGTTGTCTAGCTACACGAATAACAGCATCAATTAAATATTCTGGTATAATCTCGGCTTCGTCAATATTAGTACGTACAATACTTTGTTATTTTATTATTAATTTAATTCAGCCAATGGCAAAAGAAAGATGTTTTATTTACGCTTTATCCTGCACATTTTCTATATTACACAAGTTCAATCATGATTTAGATTTAATCATATCTCTTGATTGACAATATCATCATAGTTATTTGATAAATTTTAATATTTTAAATATAACTAAATTTTATATTTATTTTTCTGCAAGCTCTTTAGATTTATTAATTGTTGCCTCTACAGCATCAATTACCGCTGATCTAAATCCTTTAGCTTCAAGCATTTGTACCCCTTCAATCGTAGTGCCCGCAGGTGAACAAACCATATCTTTTAATTCACCTGGATGTTTACCTGTTTCTAATAATAGTTTTGCCGAACCCAAAACTGCTTGTGCAGCAAATTTATAGGCTTGTTTTCTTGATAATCCGCCTTTAACTGCACCATCAGCTAAAGCTTCAATAAACATAAACACAAACGCTGGCGAAGATCCACTTGCGCCAATAACTGCATCGATTAAAGATTCAGGAACAATCTCAGTTTTGCCAATGCAATTTAATAATGTTTGTACTATTGACAACTCTTTATGGGTAATTTCAGAATTCGGTGTAATTGAGCACATAGCGGCATTGACAAGCGCTGGGGTATTTGGCATAACGCGAACAATTTTTTGCTCATAGCCCACACATTTTGCAATTGTCTTAATAGTGACACCAGCAGCAATTGAAATAACGATAGTATCCCTTTTTAATTCTTTTTGAATATCATTAAGCACATCAACAATCACATTAGGTTTAACCGCAACCAATACAATATCTGACTCACGAACAACATCTCTTGCTGAATCCAGATTATTAACTGAATAAGTTTGATTAAGCGCTTGACCTTTTTCTAAATGAGGATCATAAACATAAAGCTGTGTTCCTGATACAATATTACTGCCCAAAATGCCTTGCAAAATTGCCGTGCCCATGTTTCCTAAACCAATAAAACCAATTTTTTGTTCCATTTATTAATCACTTTTAGTATCTATACTTGTTGACAATTATAGAATATTTTTTGATCCAAAACCCAACTTTTACCAAAATAGTTTATTGTTAACTATATTCACAAGTATTTTTAAATCTAAATTCAATTTCTATTAAAGCGTGTGGCTAATATTTGTTAGATATTTTACTTTTTATTAAATAAGAAAATTAGCATTTGCAGGAATGTTTATTAAAGTAAATACGCCAATTTTTTTGTTAAAATTTGTAAAGATTCTTTGAACTATATAGGTAAATAGATAAAATTGGTTTACAATCAAACAGAATTTCAATTTAATAAATTACTGATCCACCATAATTTGCATACCATACTGCTGCCCAGTCTGCATAAGTGAGAAGATCTGCTTCGTTTTGCCTTCATTGATCAAATTACTAACGGCTGGAGTATTAATCAGTATTTCAAATAAAGCTTTACGTCCATTATTATCTGGAACTAATTTTTGACTTATAACTGCCTTTAAACTAGTTGATAATTGCGTGCGAATAAAACCTCGTGAACTATCTTCAAATACGTCAATAATACGATTAATGGTCTGAATAGCCGAACGAGTATGCAAAGTGGCAAAAACTAAATGACCTGTTTCAGCAGCTGTTAATGCTGCTTGGATTGAGTGTTTATTGCGTAGTTCACCTAGTAATATGATATCAGGATCTTGTCGTAAAAGGCTATCGATAGCACTTTCAAAATTTGCCACCTCGCATTGCTGAATTAATGATTTATCATTTTGGTAAATATATTCAATTGGATCTTCTAAAGTAATAATATGCTTAGCGACTGTCGAATTTATATATTGAATTAATGATGCTAAAGTCGTGGATTTACCGCTTCCTGTTGTACCTGTTATAAGAATAATTCCTGACTCAATTGTAGCAAGCTTTCTAAAAATAGCAGGCGCATTAATTTGTGATAAAGTTGGAATACGATTATTAATAACACGAAACACTGCTGAAATACCGCGATGTTGATAGAAAATATTTACCCTAAATCGCCCTAATTCAGCCAAATGATAAGCAAAATCGATTTGTCCATTTTGCTTTAAGGTATCAATTTGTGATTGTTCCAGCAACTTAAATAATTCCATTTCAAGTTGTAATGGCGATAATTTTTCTTCAGACAAAAATTGTAATTGCCCATTAACTCGAATGCATGGCGCTGTGCCACTTGAAAGGTGCAAATCTGACGCATTTTGCGTTACACTAAGAGCCAAAATTGAGTTTAACATTAAACTTTACCTACTAATTACCAATTGGGAATTAACATGAATATAATACAAGACAATTTAATTGTTATTAAAAAAGAAATTGAGAAAATTGCATTAAAGTGCGAACGCGATCCCAATACAATAGAACTTATTGCAGTCAGTAAAACCAAATCTGTACAACAAATCACCGAAGCCATAAATGCGGGTCAATCCGTTTTTGGCGAAAACTATGTGCAAGAAGGCGTAGAAAAGATTCAATATTTCAAACAAATCATGCCAAATAATGCACTTACATGGCATTTTATTGGTCCGTTACAATCCAATAAAAGCAAATTAGTCGCTGAACACTTTGACTGGATGCACACCATTGATCGATTTAAAATCGCACAACGTTTAAACGATCAGCGCCCTACTAATATGAACAAACTCAATGTTTTAATTCAAGTTAATATTAGTCAAGAAGCCAGTAAATCGGGGGTGGCTCCTGAAGAAGTTGCTGATTTAGTGCAACAGATTATCACACTACCAAATTTAAATTTACGTGGTTTAATGGCTATTCCTGAAATAGAAAATGATTTTGATAAACAATTAGATACTTTCAAGCAAATGCAACAACTTCTGCAATCATTACAGGCGGATTACCCATTTATGGATACATTATCTATGGGGATGAGTGGCGATATGCAAGCTGCGATTGTTGCTGGTAGTACTATGGTTCGCATTGGGACGGCAATCTTTGGAGCAAGGCAATATTTGTGATATATTGCCAAAAGAGTTTATATTAAGGAGTCTTAAATGACATCACTTTATTTTTTGGGAAAAACTATTTTAACGTTATGCCTATATATCTTAATTTTGCGTTTATGGATGCAAACTGCACGTGTAAATTTTTATAATCCATTTACTCAATTTATTGTCAAAATAACCCAACCTATTATTAGCCCATTACGTAAAGTTATTCCTTCGATTAAGCGTATGGATACCGCTACATGGGTTCTTTTGTACTTTGTTGCTGTTATGAAGATCGTTTTTATTTACTATTATGGCATGATGAATAAACCAATTTGGTCTTATGAATACCTTTTATATGCTATTGCCGCCATAGTGCATGCATTTGGATATTTATTATTTTGGTTATTACTATTTCGAGCAATTTCGAGTTGGGTAAGTCGAGGACAATCGGGTGCAGATGAATTGCTTGCTCAGTTAACAGAACCTCTTATATCGCCAATCCGTCGCATAGTCCCCCCTATAGGTATGATTGATATCTCATTTATGATTTTCGTATTTATTTTGATGTTTTTAAATATGTTTGCTATCGATATTGTTGGATATCTATGGCTTATACTTTAAGTTCAAATAACAGAGAGAAAACTTTTTTAGGTTGTTGAGAAAGAGCTCGCTTTTTAGCGAGTTTTTTATCTAATAGATGAGTGCAAAATAATCAAAGGTATTGCCAATACTGAAAAATACATTCAATAAACATAAAAAAGAGAACAAACCTTTCCACAAAATCATTTTGTTCTTAACATTGTAAATACCACTGATTTTGAGTTTATTTGCGAACTAGCAAGCCAATCGCTTTAAATCCAACTGTTACGCCCCAATTGCCTACCTAATAAAAAGCAGTCTTATTTTAATAAAACAGTCAGTTAAATCATTTATTTTATTAATTTTTTCACTTAAATGCTTTTATAAAATATCCTTGGTAGCACTATGTTAGATTTGAATAATAGCGAAACTTATCAACAATCTGAGAAAACAATAGCTCTCTTTTTAAATAATATGATCTTCCCAACAAATCACATCTTTTTCATAAACAATGCGATTTTTAACGGATATCTTTAACTTATGCATAAGTTTCTTATTCCCTGTAATCAGTGGGTGCCAATGAGGCAGTTGACCTGTTTCAGAAAAATAACGATAAGTACAAGTTGGTGGTAACCATTCAATGGTAAGCAGATTTTCACGTGTTAGCTTAATACAATCCGGTTCATATTTAAAACGATCATGATAATGTTTGCATTGACAAGTCTTAGAATCAAGTAAATTACAAGCCACATTGGTATACAATATTTCGTCGGTATCTTCGTCCATTAACTTATTAAGACAACATTGGCCACAGCCATCACAAAGCTGTTCCCATTCATCATCGCTCATTTGATCTAATGTTTTAGATTCCCAAAATGGTTCAATCATACTTTAAAATCATCTTCTTTTAACATCTGCAAGAAAAAACCATCTGTCTTTATTTTTTCTTCAATTTCATCCGAAGTACCGACCACAAAACGCCGTTTACCATCAAGTAATACTTTCATCACAAATACCGGCGAACCAAAAATAGAAAGTATTTTTTCTGGAATACTTGAAAAGTCATTTTCATGTTCCATATACAAATAGCAATTTTCTTTTTTAGTACTTCGATAAATATAACACCACATCATAAAATAAAACCTTATCAATAAACCTTACTTAAGACTGTTTTGCAAATAAACACCTGCACCCAATAGCCCTGGATCTTCATGAGTTATCACATAAACAGGAATTTTTTTAACTAAATAAGACATGCGACCTTTATGTTCAAATGCCTCTCTAAATGGTGATGATTTAAAAAATTCGATAAAACGTGGCACAATCCCCCCAGCAATATAAACACCACCTTGGGTATTGAGTGTTAAAGCCAAATTACCGCCAAATCGTCCCATAAAAGTACAAAAATACGTTAGAGTTTGCAAACAGAGCGGGCAACTTTTTGACAAGGCATTTTTAACAATAATGTCTGGCGTAAGTGCTTCTATAGGTTGTTCATTAATTTGCAATAGCGCTTGATAAATATTAACAATACCATTTCCTGATAGAAAACGTTCGGTCGAAACTCGTCCAAACTTTTTTCTTAGCTGATCTAAAATACGATCTTCATCTTCACTGGTCATCGGCAATTCGGTATGACCGCCCTCTCCAGATAAACTAATCCAATGCTGCTTAATTTTTATTAAATGAGACACGCCTAACCCTGTACCTGCACCATAAATTGCAATAGGGTAATTTAGGTTAGGTTCGTCACCACCAATTTTGATTAAATCTTCTTTTGATAAAAGAGGTATCGACATTGACACTGCTGTAAAATCGTTAATCACCTCAAGTTTTATAAGATTCAATGCTTGAATTAATTCAGAACGCGAAAATGACAAATCATTATTAGTCATATTGATCACATCCTCATCATCAATCGGGCAAGCAATTGCAATACAAGCCATCTCAACGGTTACTGATTGGGATGCTAAATAGTCTTTAATTAATGTTAATAATATATCATTTTTTGAGATAAGAATTTTAGTGATTGCAGATAACTCGTTAGTTGCTAAATCATACAACGCAAAACGAGCATTGGTACCACCAATATCTGTGACTAGTGCATATTGACTCATGTTGTTCCCTTTTATGATAAATTAATTATTTTAATAGTAAGCTTTTTATTCATCATACTGAAAGCGTAATAGGTAATATTATCAACTATTTATAATAATTTAACTAATTTACCTTAATTGATATTGCTTATATGAGGCTCCGCTAAACCGAGTTAGCGGATAAAATTTTAAATAACCAAAATCTACAACCACTTTTTAAGTTTAAAATAAATATAAGGCGCAACACCCGCTAGTAACATTAATAGTAATGAAAACGGATAACCGTACTCCCATTTTAATTCAGGCATAAATTCAAAGTTCATACCATAAGCAGAAGCAACCACTGTTGGTGGTAAAAACACAACCGACACAACCGAGAAAATCTTAATAATTCGACTTTGTTCAATATTAATGAAGCTGGTTGCAGCTTGCATTAAGAAATTTACTTTTTGAAATAATGATTCATTATGCGGAACAAGTGACTCAATATCGCGAATCACCTCACGAGCTTGTTCGAGTTGTTCTACTGGCATTTTTGCTCGACGAACTAAATAGTTAACTGCTCGTTGACTATCCATTAAACAAAGCCGTACTTTCCAAGCAGTATCTTCAAGCTCAGCTAATGAGGTGATCGCTTCATCATAATGTTCTTGCGCAGAGCGATCCATAATAATTAAACTTAACTCTTCTAATTCACTATAAATATTTTCGATTTGATCGGCTAATTGTTCTACTTTAACTTCAAACAAATCAAGTAATACTTCATAGGGATTTCCATCGCTCATGCTTTGATAACGAGAACGCATGCGATACAAACGAAAGGCTGGAAGATCACGCTCACGCAAAGTAAATAGACGTCCATTGTGCACAGTAAATGCAACTGTTGAGTTACCTGCTCGGTCTTCCGCATCTGCATAAAAAAAGAAAGAGTGAACATGTAATCCTTCGTTGTCCTCAAAAAAACGCGCTGACGCCTCAATATCATCTAACTCGATACTCGTTGCTAAGTTTTGTCCTAAATGTGTTAAAACAAAATCACGATCTGCTTCTTCTGGTTCAATCAAATCAACCCAAGTCGCATTATTTATATCGCTTTCATTAATTTTTACTAATTGTTTGTTTTTTAATCCAAACGCATTAATCATAAGGTCTCCAGTAGAGGGAATGTTTAGAACAATACATCAACAAATATCTGGCATTATACTCGTTAAAGTAACAAATTCCTATGGTTAGACCAATCTTTCTCTATCTTTACATAATGGGATCAATATTCCATTAATTGAATTAAATTCGCTGATATTACTATAGTCTCATGTTACAATATCCAGCTTAAATACTTATGCAATTTTTAGGAGTTAACAATGGCCAATCGAGGTATAAATAAAGTCATTTTAGTTGGTAACTTAGGACAAGATCCAGAAGTTCGTTACATGTCTAATGGTAATGCAGTTGCTAATTTGAGTGTCGCAACATCAGAATCATGGAAAGATAAGCAAACTGGTGAAACCCGCGATCGTACTGAATGGCATCGCGTTGTTGTTTTCGGTAAATTAGCTGAAATTGCTGGCGAATACTTAAAAAAAGGTTCACAAATTTATCTTGAAGGGCAATTACAAACTCGAAAATGGCAAGATCAGTCAGGACAAGATCGTTATACTACAGAAGTGGTGATCAATCCAATTGGTGGTACCTTACAGATTTTAAGCTCAAGAAATAGTGGCGAAAGTTTCAATGATGGCTCACAAAATTGGGGACAAAGCGCAAATAATTTTTCATCTGCACCAGCTGCTCAATCTCGCCCGACAACACAAAGTGCACCAGCAACACCAACACAACCAGCCACGACTCCCGAACCTCCAATGGATTTTGACGATGATATCCCATTCTAGCATCTACCTTAAATTAAAAGTGTAAAAAATATTAAAAAAGTCCTTACTTAAGGGCTTTTTTATTTTTATTGTCAGTTTATTTATGTAAAGAACTAATTGGCAAAAATTCGCTTGTTGTGTACCTTATTAAAAGGTAAATAATTAGGATATGTAATTAATACCAATTAAGAAACAACAACATTAACATATTCTATATTCCTATTAACCATTAGAATAATATAATTATTTTAGGGTTAACCCCATATCTCAGCTTGTTTCAATCACCAGATTATTTATAAAATCTGTTAATTTACCTAAATCTCCTAGTATTTTTACACCTATGCCTACTTCGCTGCCATTTTGTAACTACCCCCTAAAATAGTACAGCACAAAAGTAGAAAATTCTCTATGATACAAGTAAAGGGGATTTAATTATGAAAAAAATGACTGAACATCAAATCGTCGCTATTTTAAAAGAAGCTGAAGCAGGTATTCCTGTCAAGGAACTCTGCCGTAAATATGGCATGGCAAATTCAACTTTCTATAAATGGCGAGAAAAATACGGCGGAATGGAAACGTCGGATATAAAACGCTTAAAAGAGCTTGAGGCTGAAAACCGTAAGCTTAAGCAGATGTTTACCGAACTGAGCTTAAAATCCCAGCTTCAGGAAGAAATTATAAAAAAGCTTTAGTGCCAACTGGGGCACGTAAAACGTGGGCACAGCAACTACAACAAAATCATTCAGTTACTATTGCTATGAGTTGTGCCATTGTTGGTTTAAGTCGTTGTGCTTACTATTAAGAAGAATAACCGAAGAATGGTTAACGATTTATAACACCGAAAGACCACATGAGGCATTAAATAACATGACACCGCTTGAGTATAAAACACTAAAACAGGCTGCTTAATTTTCTACGTGAGTTGTGTACTAAGTTTGGGGTATTTACAATTTTGTATCTACCTATTTTTTACTCATTCGCTTAGTTCAGAAATAGGAAAATACATAAATTTATTTACAGCGCCATCAATGAACTGTAAAAGTTTGATCCTCGCCAAAAAAGTGGACAAAAGTTGCCTCTATGATATAAACAAAAATCATAGGAGACAAATATCATGGTCAAAAAATTTAGTATCGAATTCAAACAACAATCGGTGGATTATGCGTTATCTAATGCACACCTTTCTATCAGCGAACTAGCCAACCATCTAGGTGTGGGTAAATCAACCCTAGATAAATGGATTAGGCAACTTTCCCCGAATAAAACCAGCCGTCGAGAGTTAACGGCTGAGCAACAGCGGATTATGGCGTTAGAAAAAGAGATTAAAGAACTGAAAATGGCCAATGATATACTAAAAAAGGCGCATGTGTACTTCATCAACAATCCAAGTCGGTGAAGTACGCTTATATGAAAAATCATTTAATCTGCTATCCCGTTACTAAGATATGCTCATTACTTGGTATCAGTTCATCGGGTTATTATGCTTGGTTAAAAAGAGCAAACAAATCAGCCAAACTCAGCGAGTATATTAAAAAGCAGTATTGGCAACATAATGCCCGTTTGGGTGCGCCAAGCCTGCTTCATGATGTTAGGGAAGCGGGCTATCAAGTTTCAGAAAGGACAATTAGCCGTGTTTTGCAACAATTGGGATTACGGAGTAAAGCAGCACGTAAATTCAAGTATAAAACAGACACGGCTCATCGCAATATTGCGCCCAACACGTTAAATAGGCAATTTAACCCTGATAAGCCAAATACGACATGGGTAACCGATATTACTTATATTAAAACGGGTGAAGGTAGGTTATATTTGTCGGTGATTATCGATTTATATGGACGAAAAGTAATTGCTAGGCAAACGAGTCGCTACATAGACCGTCATTTAGTGTGTAATACATTAAAACAAGCCTTATTTCGGCGTCACTTTCCTAAAAATGTACTCATTCATAGTGACCAAGGAAGCCAATATTGCAGTGCTGATTTCAAGCAGTTATTGTTACAATATGGACTCAGGCAAAGCATGAGTCGAAGAGGAAATTGCTTTGATAATGCGGTTGTTGAAAGTTTTTTTCATACACTCAAAACACACATTATTCATGACTGTTACTACAAAACGAGGAAACTGGCTAATAAAGCACTATTTGAATATATTGAAATCTATTATAATCGGATACGCCGTCATTCAGCTAATGGCTGGGTATCACCTGAACAATATGAACAACAATATTACCAAAACGAAAAAATGATAGAGGTGGGCACTGTCTAATATTTTGGCGAGGATCAGTTATTCATTAAATCTACTCAGGTAAATCAACAAAGCCATCCACCCAACCATCACGATTAACAACATCTTCAATAATCTGAAAACCATCGGGAAAATCAATAAATCCTGGTTTATTTTTGTGTCTTTCTATAGCCAATTCAGCTTGCTTATAACTACTATAAATGCCGACTATTTTTACGTCCTCATCATCTGTATCTTCATAAAGAATATGATATAAAAAATAAACTTTTTGCATCTCCTTACTCCTATATTTTATTTGCTTCACAAATTTATTTATAAGTTCAATACAACCTAGTCATTAAACCCATCTGCCCAATAATCTTTATCAATAACATATTCATCAATATAAAAGCCATTCGGGTAATCAATAAAACCTGGTTGGTCTTTAACTCTATTTTTTGCTTCTTCAGCTAATTTATAGCTGGTATAAGTGCCAATTTCTTTATTATCTTCATCAGCATTACCTTCATCTCTAATATGATGTAAAAGATAGACTTTTTGCATATATTCTCCTGTAATTTATAAAAGCATTTTTAATGCTTGGTATATTTTATTTAATAAAACCTTCACACCAACCATCACGATTAAGAACATCTTTAATAATCTGAAAACCATCGGGAAAATTGATAAATCCTGGTTTATTTTTGAGTCTTTCTATAGCTAATTTAGCTTGCTTAGCACTACTATAAATGCCGACTATTTTTACGTCCTCATCATCTGTATCTTCATAACGAATATGATATAAAAAATAAACTTTTTGCATCTCCTTAAACCCATCAGCCCAATAATCTTTATCAATAACATATTCACTAATATAAAAGTCATTCGGGTAATCAATAAAACCAGGCCGGTCTTTAACTCTATTTTTTGCTTCTTGAGCTAATTTATAACTACTGTAAGTACCAATTTTCTTTTTATTTTCATCAGCAGTACCCATATCTCGAATATGATATAAAACATAGACTTTTTGCATATATTCTCCTGTAATTTATAAAAGCATTTTTAGTGCTTAGTATATTTTATTTAACAAAACCTTCACACCAACCATCACGATTTAAAACAATAGCAAAAATCTAAAAATCATCAGGATAATCAATAAATCCTGGTTTATTTTTGACTCTTTCTAGAGCCAATTTAACTTGTTTATAACTACTATAAATGCCGACCAGATAGGCTATACTAATTAGTACCCGTTTTATCAGATTATTGTTATGATAAACTAAAAATAAAAGAAGGTAACAACAATGGCAATCGATTCAGCGCGAAGAGAAAACGCCGTTTTACTTACCAATAAAAAAAACAAATGGTGCTTCTATATCAACATGCTAAAAAATAAACGAATATTGTTGCTGAGTATGACCTCACTAAATCCGCATTAGATAAGTGGATAAAGCAATATCAAACCACTGCCTATTGTTTAAACTCTGCGCTAAATTTTTTGACACATAATGTGTTCTCCTATGATTTGTACTATTTTAGGGGGATATTTACAGATTTGATGTTCAGTCATTTTTTCATATTTAAATCCTCAGTGGATTAATAAAGAGAATTTTCTACGTTTAGGCTGTACTATTTTAGGGGATAGTTACATTCCCGTTAAAGAACTGTGCCGTAAATATGGCATGGGTAATTCAACTTTCTATAAATGGCGGGAAAAATATGGCGGAATGGAAACTTCGGATATCAAACGCTTAAAGGAGCTGGAGGCCGAAAACCGCAAGCTTAAGCAGATGTTTGCCGAACTGAGCTTAAAATCCCAGCTTCAGGAAGAAATTATAAAAAAGCTTTAGTGCCCACAAAGGCACGTAAAACGTGGGCACAGCAACTACAACAAAATTATCCAGTTACTATTGCTATGAGTTGTGCCATTGTTGGCTTAAGTCGCTGTGCTTACTATTATCAACCTAAATTACCGGATGATTAGGTGATTATTTCGATGTTGAATGCTATCACTGACCGGCATTTACGCTGGGGCTTTCCCAAATGTTTTAATCGCATCAGAAAGCTCGGCTATAAATGGAATCATAAACGGGTGTATCGGGTGTATTGCCAATTAAAGCTTAATCTCAGGGTAAAGCGTAAAAAACGTATCTCCCCACGAACACCAGAAAAGCTATTGGTTCCTAATAAACAAGGTGAATGCTGGTCAATGGATTTTATGAGTGACAGCAGTCGTAATCAACGCCGGTTTAGAACTTTCAATGTCATCGATGACTTTAACCGTGAGGCGCTAGGCATTGATATTGCAGTAAGCTTACCGGCAGGGAGAGTTACCCGTTACTTAGATAAATTGGCTGAATATCATGGGTATCCATTAAAAATACGAGTCGATAATGGACCAGAATTTACAGGAAAAACCTTTATAAACTGGGCAAAGTTACATGGTATAAACATTGATTATATCCAGCCCGGTAGCCCATATCAAAATGGTTATATTGAACGATTTAATCGTACCTATCATACTGAAGTACTCGATTTATATCTTTTTAACAACTTAGCACAAGCAAGGAGAATAACCGAAGAATGGTTAACGATTTATAACACCGAAAGACCGCATGAGGCATTAAATAACATGACACCGATTGAGTATAAAACACTAAAACAAGCAGCATGATTTTCTACTTGAATCTTGTACTAAGTTTGGGATATTTACAGCGAAACCTGACTTGAAGTTGTTTGACCTTTTTCAATATAACTTTGTTTTATCAGATTTCCTGCCGCATCGTATTGGTATTGAATATGATTGTTATTCGTTTTGTAATGGCATTGTATTATCTAATTAAAAAACAGGTATAGGCTATAATAGCCTATACCTGTTTTTTAATTACTTACTTCTTTTTTGGAACAACTTTAAATGCTAATTATGAATGTGATTTAGAAATTAATAACTTAAAATAATTCCTCTATCACACAATTTAATTATTATAATATATTAATAGGGTGGCTTTTTTGTCTCATTTTCACTTGTCTTACTCTGTTTACTCCAAGGAAACCTTCGAGCTTCTAGCCAATAGAAAGCTGAAAAAAAACAACCAAAACACATAACATAAAATACAAGTTTGATTATAGTTAATATATTTTCTTCCTCCCTAACATAAATTGCATATACCCACCCCATTATAAAAGAAAAAATGATATCAGTGTAAAGTAAAACCTTTGGCCAATTCTTTTTCATTGCTATAGTTTGAATTATAAATGAGATAAACAATCCAGCTGGAAAGATACCTATAAAGCTTTCTTTAATCATTATATAGTTTCCTACAACCATAGATGTACTCATTGCTGCATTATAATTTTTTATCTGCGCTAACCTAAGTGGCTAACTTTATTCCTAAATAGCCATTTTTTATTATAGTTAAAAATGGTTTATACTATAAGAAATAAAAATTGAATAATTGCAACTTTTTAATTCAGTTCAGTAAAAAATCAATGAACTGTAAAAGTTATTCATTAAATTTACTCAGGTAAATCAATAAAGCCATCCACCCAACCATCTTGATTCAGAACATTTTCGGTAATTTGAAAATCATCAGGATAATCAATAAAACCAGGTTTATTTTTAAGCTGTTCTATAGCTAATTCAGCTTGTTCATGACTACTATAAATACCAATTAATTTAACATCTTCATCATCAGCATCTTCATAACGGACATGGTATAAAAAATACACTAACCTTTGCATGCTCACCTCCTACATTACTTGGGTTCAATAAACAATCTACAATTCTTTTTTATAAAAAAGAATAATTATAAATTATTAACTAAGCTCAGTGAGATAAATCACTGATCTGTAAAATTTATTCAACAAATCCATCAGGCCAATAATTTTTATTAATAATATATTCATCAATATAAAACCCATCAGGATAATCAATAAACCCAGATTTATCTTTAACTCTATTTTTCGCTTCTTCAGCTAATTTATAACTACTGTAAGTGCCAATTTTCTTTTTATCTTCATCAGCAGTACCTTCATCTCTAATATGATGTAAAACATATACTTTCTGCATAATTTCTCCTTTATAGTTTATTTAGGATCCATAAATGATCTATCGCCCCATTTTTTAATTCGATTAAATTCTGAAGTGGCACCAGTATCATGATTACGTTTACCATATTTTTTATCCATTATACGTTTAGCAAACTGTTTTCCATTTTCACCTACATAAGGACGGTATTCTTTAGCCCAACTGGGTACGTCTTTTGCTCCCTCTTTACCACTAATTTTTCGCTTCTGATTCTACTCACATGCGGTCAATATGATTGAGCATGGTTAACGTTTCACCACCAATTTCACCCACTAGCCGTGTTTGATCGATGATCTCTTGCTCTTTTTCTTGGTTAAAGATATGTTTGAGCCCGTTATTGACATGCTCAGTATTACGACTTAATTAGTTGATATCTTGTTTTTGCTCCTCTTTATTGCGGATAATTATCGCCCCTTTCGATTCCGCTGAATGCGTGGTCAAACCGTCACTTTCGCTTTTGTTGCAACTGGTTGGATAGTGGGAATGCCATTGATGTTGATGCCCATACTGCTGCTACTGACTTTGTAGTCCGCTTTGTAAAGTCTAGCCCATATCTCACCTTACTCTTAAACAGATAAACAGTTCACAAATTTATTAGGTCGATGCGATCTAGTCATGAAAACCATCTGCCCAATAATCTTTATCAATAATATATTCATCAATATAAAATCCATTTGGATGATCAATAAAGCCAGGCTTGTCTTTAACCCTATTTTTAGCTGCTTCAGCTAATTCATAGCTACTATAAGTACCAATTTCTTTAGTATCTTCATCTTCAGCACCTTTATCTCGAATATGATATAAAAGATAGACTTTTTGCATATTTATCTCCGTATTTTATAAAAAACAGTATAATTAATAGTATATTTTAGAATTCAAAAACCAAAACTGTAAATATCCCAAACTTAGTACAAGATTCAAGTAGAAAATCATGCTGCTTGTTTTAGTGTTTTATACTCAATCGGTGTCATGTTATTTAATGCCTCATGCGGTCTTTCGGTATTATAAATCGTTAACCATTCTTCGGTTATTCTCCTTGCTTGCGCTAAGTTGTTAAAAAGATATAAATCGAGTACTTCAGTACGATAGGTACGATTAAATCGTTCAATATAACCATTTTGATATGGGCTACCGGGCTGGATATAATCAATGTTTATACCATGTAACTTTGCCCAGTTTATAAAGGTTTTTCCTGTAAATTCTGGCCCATTATCGACTCGTATTTTTAATGGATACCCATGATATTCGGCCAGTTTATCTAAGTAACGGGTAACTCTCCCTGCCGGTAAGCTTACCGCAATATCAATGCCTAGCGCCTCACGATTAAAGTCATCGATGACATTGAATGTCCTAAAGCGACGTTGATTACCACTACTATCACTCATAAAATCCATTGACCAACATTCACCTTGTTTATTGGGTACTAATAACCTTTCCGGGCATCGTGGAGGAATGCGTTTTTTACGCTTTACCTGAGATTAAGCTTTAATTCACAATACACCCGATACACCCGTTTATGATTCCATTTATAGCCGAGCTTTCTGATGCGATTAAAGCATTTAGGAAAGCCCCAGCGTAAATGCCGGTCTGTGATAGCATTCAACACCGAAACAATCACTGAATCATTCGGTAACTTAGGTTGATAATAGTAAGCACAACGGCTTAAGCCAACAATGGCACAACTCATAGCAATAGTAACTAAATGATTTTGTTGTAGTTGCTGTGCCCACGTTTTACGTGCCTTTGTGGGCACTAAAGCTTTTTTATGATTTCTTCCTGAAGCTGGGATTTTAAGCTCAGTTCGGCAAACATCTGCTTAAGCTTGCGGTTTTCGGCCTCCAGCTCCTTTAAGCGTTTGATGTCCGAAGTTTCCATTCCGCCGTATTTTTCCCGCCATTTATAGAAAGTTGAATTACCCATCCCATATTTACGACAGAGTTCCTTGACAGGAATACCCGCTTCAGCTTCTTTTAAAATAGCGACGATTTGATGTTCAGTCATTTTTTTCATAATTAAATCCCCTTTACTTTTATCATAGAGAATTTTCTACTTTTTTGCTGTACTATTTTAGGGGATAGTTACAAAACCTTCACTCCAACCATCACGATTTAAAACACTATCAAAAATCTGGAAATCATCAGGATAATCAATAAATCCTGGTTTATTTTTGAGTCTTTCTATAGCCAATTCAGCTTGTTTATAACTACTGTAAATACCAATTAATTTAACATCTTCATCATCCGTATCTTCATAACGAATATGATATAAAAAATACACTTTTTGCATACCCTTACTCCTATATTTTATTAAGGATTGATAAATGATCTATCGCCCCATTTTTTAATTTTACTAAATTCTGTATTAGTTGTTGTATCATAATTCCCTTTACCATATTTTTTATTCATTATACGTTTAGCAAACTTTTTTCCATTTTCACCTACATAAGGACGGTATTCTTTAGCCCAATCGGGTACGTCTTTTGCTCCCTCTTTACCACTAACCTTTGGTTTTGGAACCTTGTATTTTTTGTTTTTATCATCATCTGGATCTTCATTATTAGAAGAACCTACTCCAGATGTACTATTTTTAGTGCGACTTTTCTTACCAGCTATATTAACTGAGTTACGATAACATTCTTCATTCCAATGATTATCATAGTCATGCAGATCTACCAAGCTATTTAATACATTACGAGCTATAATGCCACCCACAACTCTTCTCATTAGAGTGGCACATACTGGGTTTGCCGTACATCCCCTTATACCACCAAAGAGAAGGGCTGCTGGATTTTCCCCTAAGGGATCTCGATATAAAAGCGGATTGCCACTGGCATAACTAAAGGTATTTATTCCGCCATTTAAGCCTATCGGATCGCTTTGGATATAACGCCCTATTTTAGGATTATAATCCCTAAAATAATTATAAGAAAGCCCCGTTTCTTTATCATAATATTGCCCCGGAAAACGTAAATTTAAGGTAATTTGGTTATTAGGATCTAATACCGCATTACCAAAAGCGTCACTGTGCATTTTCCATGTTTGCTGGCCTTGATTGTTAATGGCCAGTTGTGGTGTGCCTAAATGATCCGTAATGAGATAATGGTAAGACGCAGTTTGTAGCGTCTGGTTAGCTACAGTTAAACTTGCCTGCCACAATGGGCTTGTTCCCCATTCGGTATCAGGTACCCAACCATAGGCAACCGTCATCTGACCACGATGGTCTAATTCAGCAATCAGACCTTCATTGGTATAAATAAAATAGGTGATATCACCATTAATGGTTTTACTAATACGACGACCAAAAGGATCATATTGATAAGTCACCAGTTCAGTAGTTTCATCGTTAACGCTGATAAGGCGCTCTGCTGCATTATAGTGATAGCTTAATTTTTTATCTGCACTAACTTCAGTGGCTAACTGACTATTAGGGGTATAGGACAAGGTAGTTTGACTAGTGCTTTCGCCCCATTTGATTAGCTGATTAAATTTGTTGTATTTCCACTCGCCTAATTGTTGCGTGCTACCGATGCGATTACCAATAGCATCGTAACTATAAGACTCTACAGTGACTCCATGCTTTTGTAGTTCAATATTAGGTTTAGCAAGGATAAGCCGGTCTAATAAGTCATATTGGTAATTATTTTCCCCGTTTTCTGTCGCGATTCGGGTTATATTACCTACCTTATCATAGCTATATTGGCGATTTAATAATGTTTTGCGATTCGCCGTTAACCCTATCAGTAAGGGGCGCTGTAATGAATCATACTGCTTAGTTTGCGTTGCATTAGGATAAGTCACTTTAGATGGCATAAACCAGCGGTAATCACTCCAGTTAATCACCTCGCCATTAGCCAGTGTTGCCTGTTTTAGCTGATTTTTATCATATCCATAGGTTACTTTTGTATTATCTGGATAGCTGATGGAAGCTAAATTATCCTCTTTATCATAAGCGTACTGCAAAGTCTTAGTAATACTATTTGCACCTGTGCCATAAGTAATCGTTTCTTGAGTTACTCGACCTAGTTTATCGCGCTGATAAACAAAGTGGGAATGGGTGTCACCAGTTTGTAGTATATCAATTAATTGATTAGCCCGATTATAGCTATAAGCGACAACCTGACTTGGGGTTGATTGGTCTTTTTCAATATAGCTTCGTTTTACCAGATTGCCTGCCGCATCGTATTGGTATTGAATATGGTTGCCATTCGTTTGTCTTTGCTCGATTAATTGATTTGCTTGGTTATAGCTATACTCAACCTCATTCCCTAATGACTTGGTTTCTTTAATAAGATTATTATTTTTATCATATTCAAACGTATATTGGTTATCATTTGCATCGGTGACTTGTGCTGTATTGCCTCATAAATATAACATATACTGTATTTCATAACCTAAAGCATCTATAGATACTTGTCCAAACGTATTATGGTTATATGTCTCAGCAAAGGTAGGCAGGTACTGAATAAGCTAAATTAGTCTAATTAACCTTAAAAACGCTGGTAATTATAATAAATTGAGTGGTCCAAATATTTCCTCTAACGCAATATAAAAATTAGTAATGATATCTTCTTCCAATTCATCATAATTAATTAAACAACGATTAAAATTATTATCTAGAGTAAATAGATTTTTATCGATATTTATAAAATTTTCATCATAACGAGCTAACATTCTATAGCAATCTTTTCTATAAATAATTCCTTTAAATCCGTTATTTCCTTTATAGACTTCTAATTTATATTCTGCGTAATCATCTTTGGTATCAACTTTGTAAATTATTGTTTTTATTAATTCATATTGTTTTAGTTCTGCCATTGAGTTTTCCCATTATTTATTAGTACTCTTAATTCTATTTTATATCAATTTATATAGATACTTGTCCAAAGATATTATGGTTATCTATCTTAGCAAAGCTAGGCTGGTACTGAATAAGCTACATTAGTTTAATTAATTTTAAGAATAATGATAATTATAACAAATTGAGTGACCCAAATATTTTCTCTAACCTAATATAAAAATTATTAATGATATCTTCTTCCGACTTGTTGTAACAAAAATAAAAATCTTCAATAAATAAAGATACATCGCTATTTACAAATCTTTTAACATCATAACGACGTTTCAATCTATATGAGTCTAACCGATAACCAATACCTCTAAAATCTTTGTCTCCTTTATAGATTTCTAATTTAAATTCTTCGTAATGCTCATCTTTACTTAATTCATAAATGATCGTTTTTATTAATTCATATTTTTTTATCTTTGCCATTTTAATTTTTTCCAGTGTTTATTTGAATATTACAAGATACTAAGCAACACGACTCAACTTTTCTTTAACCTATATCAATTTATATAGTAATTATAATTAATTGAGAGAGTTAAAATTTTTCTCTAATTCATTATAAAAAATATTAATGATATCTTCTTCTGATTCATTATAATTAATTAAATTAAGATTGAAATTATTATCTGGACTAAACATAAATTCATCGCACTTTACAATACCTCCTTTATAATTAGCTCGCATTCGATAGAGCTCCTTTCTATAGACGATGCCTTTAAATACGTTTTCTCTTCTATATATTTCTAATCGATATTCTATGGAACCTTCATCAGTATCTACCTCATATATCATCGTTTTTATTAATTTATCTTGTTTTATTTTAGCCAATTCAAATTTTTCTACTTTTGTCATTTAATTTCTCCATTATTTACAATCACGCGTAAGATTTTCTTAATTCTTATCAACTGATACAGTAATCTCCCTTTATTTCTGTGCGAAATATAGAGAGATCGATTTAACTAAAAATAACAATTCTTTGATTGATTATAATTAACATACTCATACTGAAAAAATAAGCATACCTTAATTTTTCGCTCATGATAAATTTATAATCTATAGAATTATCACCCTTCTAATCTTCTAATTTATATTCGTTTTAATTATTATCTTACTTATTGTGTAAGTTAATTATTTTTTCCAACATTTAGTACAATAACAATGCCTTGGATAAGCATCTCTAGGAGTCAATGCTTTTGCTTTATTTTTTGCTGCATTACAAGCCTCATACTGAGAACTTCCTCTATGAGCCCCTCGTACTCTTCCAGGAATTTTACCATCTAATTTATGATCAATCGCTTGAAGATCACACTTTGCTTCACAAAACCACTTGCCCTTACCTTCAATCTTATCTTTGCTTTTCTTGGTAGTGGTAGATATAGAAGCTGATGGACAGAAAGCATGACCATTATTTGATGAATCATAGTTATATTCCTCTAACAATTTAATGTTATTTAATACTCCATAAGCTATAGCGCCTCCCACAACTGCAACACATTGTGGGTTTGCCATACATGCCCTTATGCCAACAAAGAGAAGGGCTACTGGATTTTTCCCTAAGGGATCTCGATATAAAAGCGGATTGCCACTGGCATAACTAAAGGTATTTATTCCGCCATTTAAGCCTATCGGATCGCTTTGGATATAACGCCCTATTTTAGGATTATAATCCCTAAAATAATTATAAGAAAGCCCCGTTTCTTTATCATAATATTGCCCCGGAAAACGTAAATTTAAGGTAATTTGGTTATTAGGATCTAATACCGCATTACCAAAAGCGTCACTGTGCATTTTCCATGTTTGCTGGCCTTGATTGTTAATGGCCAGTTGTGGTGTGCCTAAATGATCCGTAATGAGATAATGGTAAGACGCAGTTTGTAGCGTCTGGTTAGCTACAGTTAAACTTGCCTGCCACAATGGGCTTGTTCCCCATTCGGTATCAGGTACCCAACCATAGGCAACCGTCATCTGACCACGATGGTCTAATTCAGCAATCAGACCTTCATTGGTATAAATAAAATAGGTGATATCACCATTAATGGTTTTACTAATACGACGACCAAAAGGATCATATTGATAAGTCACCAGTTCAGTAGTTTCATCGTTAACGCTGATAAGACGCTCTGCTGCATTATAGTGATAGCTTAATTTTTTATCTGCACTAACTTCAGTGGCTAACTGACTATTAGGGGTATAGGACAAGGTAGTTTGACTAGTGCCTTCGCCCCATTTGATTAGCTGATTAAATTTGTTGTATTTCCACTCGCCTAATTGTTGCGCGCTACCGATGCGATTACCAATAGCATCGTAGCTATAAGACTCTACAGTGAGTCCATTTTTTTGTAGTTCAATATTAGGTTTAGCAAGAATAAGCCGGTCTAATAAGTCATATTGGTAATTATTTTCCCCGTTTTCTGTCGCGATTCGGGTTATATTACCCACCTTATCATAGCTATATTGGCGATTTAATAATGTTTTGCGATTCGCCGTTAGCCCTATCAGTAAGGGGCGCTGTAATGAATCATACTGCTTAGTTTGCGTTGCATTAGGATAAGTCACTTTAGATGGCATAAACCAGCGGTAATCACTCCAGTTAATCACCTCGCCATTAGCCAGTGTTGCCTGTTTTAGCTGATTTTTATCATATCCATAGGTTACTTTTGTATTATCTGGATAGCTAATGGAAGCTAAATTATCCTCTTTATCATAAGCGTACTGCAAAGTCTTAGTAATACTATTTGCACCTGTGCCATAAGTAATCGTTTCTTGAGTTACTCGACCAAGTTTATCGCGCTGATAAACAAAGTGGGAATAGGTATCACCAGTTTGTAGTACATCAATTAATTGATTAGCCTGATTATAGCTATAAGCGACAACCTGACTTGGGGTTGATTGGTCTTTTTCAATATAGCTTTGTTTTACCAGATTTCCTGCCGCATCGTATTGGTATTGAATATGGTTGCCATTCGTTTGTCTTTGCTCGATTAATTGATTTGCTTGGTTATAGCTATACTCAACCTCATTCCCTAATGACTTGGTTTCTTTAATAAGATTATTATTTTTGTCATATTCAAACGTATATTGGTTATCATTTGCATCGGTGACTTGCGTTATATTGCCTAATAAATCTGACAGATAACGGGTTTCATGACCCAAAGCATCTATAGATTTTACTATTTCCCCTAGGGCATTATATTCTGTTTGTGAGACCCGATTCGCTGCATCAATGACACTGGTCATTAAGCCTAATTGATCATAAATACGATGAGTGGTTAATGTAGTATTCGTATCTAGTTGCTGATTAATCTCAGTGACTTTATCTAAAGCATTATAGTTATATGTCTCAGTAAAGGTTGGATAAACAACTTTCGCTAATAAACCTGCTAAATTAGAACCTTTTTCACCATATTCATAAGTTAAGATATTCCCTGCAACATCAACTTTCTGTATGAGTTTATCATCGGTGTTATACGCTTGTTGAGTGACTAATCCCGTTGGACTAATGGTTTTGATTAGGCGATATAAGTTATCATACTGGTAAGTGGTGGTTTGATTGAGTGCATCAACAACTTTTGTTTCATAGCCGTTCTGATTAAAACTGTAACTATATTGAGTTTTATTACCCAACGCATCGACAACTTTGATTAATCGCCCCATTTCATCATTTGATAAAGATACACTATGATTAAGTGGATCAATAGATTCCGTAAGATAACCCGCTAAATTATAGTTAAACTGCCATAGTTGTTGTAGTGGGTTTTTTACTGTTTTTACTTGTCCCTGAATATTATGAGTGTATTGTGATTGATAGCCATTACCATCAGTATATGTTGCTATATTGCCATAGCGGTCATAAGTTTGTTGCAAATTAATCGCTTTATCACCACCACTAATAGTCGCGACAATTTGTTGACCATAATTGTCATAATTAAAGCTTATAATACGTTGTTCGGGTTTACCTGCCGCATATACAACTTTAATAGGGCGATTAAAAGCATCGTACTGAAAGCTAATTACATCGCCTTTAGTATTTGTGATTTTTATTGGATTATTGGCTTTATTGTATTCATAAAGCTCTGTGGCGCCATTAGGATAAGTGATTTTTATTGGATAGTCGGATTGATTATATTGCGTGGTTGTTGTTAGCCCTCGCTGATTAGTATACTTAACAGAATGATTAGCTTTGTCGCGTTGATAGGATTCAGTAATACTATCATTTACTGTTTTAGTAATAACACGACCTTTGGCATCAAATACGGTAACTGTTTTTTTGCCTATTGGATCATTAACAGTAATAGTATATTGCTTATTAACGCGATTATATTGGCTATTAAAAATTGTTACCGCACCGGTTTTGTTAGTGATTTTACCTACTTGGGCTAATTTTGTATCGCGATTATCAGAACCTGTTGTAACAACTGTTTTTTTTGAAATAACCCCACCTTCTTTACCACTTATCATAGCGGTTTTCGGTGCAGGAGTTGATACGGTATAATCAATTTTAGTTACACCACCATCTGGCTCAGTTTTTTGGTTTAGTTGTCCATTTGCATCGTACCCATAATGCCATACATAACCAAGAACATCTGTGACCTTTACCAGTTTATTTCCTGACCATTCATAACTTACAACTCGCCCCTCACGATCACTGACTTTGATAAGACGTTCCTGATTATCATAAGCAAAACTATATACCTGTTCATCAAAATGATCTTTAATAGCAATGCAACGACCTTCTTTATCTAATGTAAAACTAACTTTTACATTATTAGCATCACCATATTCTAAAATGCGTCCTTTATCATCAAAATTAATCCAATTTCCTTGTTGATCGAACCAATGCCACCCACTATCTGTTTTCTTAATAGATACGTGTTCGTAGGTGTATAATTGTTCCTCACCAGTACGTTGATACATGGTACCAGCACGATCAATGGTTTTCACACTATTATCTAACGGATCAAGAATAAAGCGTAAATTAGCCCAAGCTGGATTTATATACCAACGACCATTAACCCAAGTTCGATTAAGTTTAACTTCACCACCAAGTACTTTGACCCGTAGGTCAATCGTACTTTCAGTATATTCGGTATTTGGTAATTTAACACTGGCGTCACTTATACCAGATATTTTTTGTATATCACCATTATAAAGTTGTGCACACGCTATTTTAGGTAATGAGACAATCATTATTGTAATCACCATAAAGATTGCTATATACCTGTTTATATTTTTAATTATCATGTTGCGATCCTTTGTGTTATTTGACACTTTAATTTTCATTTTTAAATTACCTAGCACCGCTTGCCGTACCGGCACTCGCACAATTAGCTTCTGGAGCACAACCAGGGGCTATTGGCATGGCAAAAGGAGAGCCTAAAGTACCACCAAAATGAATACCTTTACTCCAGTCCCAATTAAAATCTGCTAATGAACATTGCCCTACATATTGATAAAAATAACCACCGCTATTACCTTTAGATATATCACCATTAGCGCATATACTTTCATGTAGCTCTAAATAAGGAGCTAAATAACAGCTACTAACCGCATTTTTACTTTTAAATAACATTGTTTCAATCGTTGCTTCTGGTTTAACGCTTTGAGCTTGGTTCGAATCAAGAGCTGTGACTCGATAAGCAATAACTCTTTTTTCCTTAGGCAAGAGACTATTAGGTATTTCTCCAAAAAATTCATACTTAAATTTATTATCAGTTTTAGGTAAATTTAATACCACATTTTTAGCCTCTATCAGACCATAGTTAGTAATAGTGAGCTCACCCACTTTTTCCTCACCAATTTGTAAACCCGCTAAATTAATAGACATAGGTTCTATCAAAACAACAGGTGCTGGTACTAAAGTATTGAAAGTTGCATTTAACTCAATATCATAAATATCTTTAATTGCTGTTTCTGTTGTACCAAATTCAATATTGATGTTTTGGTACTCTAAAAAAATATGTTCATTAATAGTAGTATTAGGGCGAATAACAATGCGACCTGATACATCCGTATGGTTTGGTGCACTCACACGATAGCGATAAACTCCTGTAGGGATATTTTCTAATAAGGCGATCCCCTGTTCATTAGAGATAATGCTATATTGTTGAGTAAGCACAGCTTCATTTTGCAATTTAATCGTCGCACCTTTTACGCCTGCAATAGGATTACCTTGTTTATCCAATGTTGCAGTATAGATATCAGCGATATCAAATTGTGCAATGCCCAGACCGCTTTGCGTCACTGAAATACTGACGGGAATTGATCCTAATATATTGTTATTCTGTGCTATTTTAAGATTAAAACGATAAACACCATCATTTACCTTGTTATCTGGTTGAGCAATAATTTGTAAAGGCAGTTGTTCATCAACAGCAATTGATTCAATTGTTTTATCAGTAGCAATAAATATCCAGTTTGGCGCTGGATTACCACTTTCATCAAGAAGTTCAATTTGAACATTTTCTGCTTTAGCCAATCCTTTATTGCCTAAATGAATATTGGCACTTACCATTGTTCCCTGCTGTAGACCCGTTTGAATATAATTTGGAATAGCATAAAGGGTTGGCATTGCTTGTCCTAACTGATAATCAATTTTTAATTTACCTCGTATTAAATCATTTGATTCATCAGCTAAAGCGACAAGATAAATACTTCCCGTTTCGGTTGCTGTATCATCAGCAATGAAATTAATCATGGTTAATTCAGTTTCACCACTATTTATATCAATTGGTTCAGATTTTATTTGTATCCCTTTTGGCAAAATACCATCCGGCTGATTATCTGCAGTTAATACCCAACGTAAATTTTTAGCAGTAATATTCGCTTTAGCTACCATATTTATAGGCATTACAATGTTACGTACCGCTTTTAGATGATAATTTTGGTAATTAAAGGCGATACGATTAATTTCAAAACTAGCTTGTGAAGTTATAGTTAGTTCATCTGGATGAACAATGGCTACTTGGTATATACCTGCATCATTTTCTTGAGGCATAAAAGTATAAGAGAAATTTCCTTTATCATCAGTTGCAATGGCAATCTTCCGCTCAAAGCCATTAATTTTTAATACCAACTTAACTGGTGCATTAGCAACAACAGTATTATCCTTCCGATAAATCGCCTGCCCTGTAATTGTAATAGGTTGTAGTCCATAGCTAACTTTTGGATTGATATTGGTAACTTTCCCTGTATAAGCTGTCGGTGGTGGGGCAGGAGGTTCCATTTTAACCATTACCTCACGTTCAATTGTAGCAACTTTACCACTCGAATTAATCGCTTTAACGGTTAATTTATGTTTACCATTATTTTGTTGTGTTAATGGCCAATGAACTTGATAAGGAGATTTGGTCAAAGTTGAAAATAATTGGTCATCAAGGTAAACTTCGACTTTATCAATTCCTAATTCATCTGTTGCAGATATCTGGATATCCATAGGAGCAAAAATCGCTTGATTATCTGCTGGTGTTATAATTGTTGCCTTTGGTGTCGGTAGTTTAAAACTAACTGAAACAGGTTTACTGTGTTCACTTATACCAAAATCACTATTAAGTACCGCCGTTAATTGATAATTCCCCTCTTCCTTAAGATCAACAACTTTATAAAAATAACCATTTTGATCAACTTTAACAGGATCATTAACCATTATCCCATTCAAATATAGCTGTACTTTTCCAATTTCATCAGCTTTACCTTGAACCTCTAAATTTGATATTTTAACCGTTGAATTAGAGACTGGTTGAATTAATATTGGCGCTGTAATACCAATAGCTAAAGGCTCTGTATAACCTGATTCATTACCAGCTTTATCAGTTACATTTAAACGTGCATATAATATTTCATTATCTTTAACTGGTAAATTCGGAATTTGGTAGCTATTTGCATCAATTTGGATATCTTGATCAATGAGCGGTGTATCAAAACTTGGGTTAGTTGCTATTTGTAAATGTCCCGATTTAACACCACTTAAATTATCATAAGTTGTAAAAATTACTTTCACTGTATCACTATTAATACGATTAAATTGTTTGAGCTTAACCACTGGTTTAATCGTGTCGATAGTCACTAAAGTTGAAAGAGGAGACCACATTTCCCATGTTCTACCATTATTAATACTTCCTCTGATACGAGCTCGATAAGATTGACCATTTTGCAAACCATTAACAAATGTAAATTGCCCTATATCACCGACTACTTCGCTATAAACTGTATTACCAGATGGATCTTGAATATCAATTTCATAACTATTGAGTGTACTAATTTTTTGCCATGACCAGCTTGGCGCTTGATGGCTATAACGGTTAACTGGTATTGGTGCATCTAACGTTAATCCTGATATGTCAAAAAAATTATAAGGTGCATTTTGATCAACAATATACTTACTAAAATCACTATTTGGTGTAAATAAAATGGCTTGTTCTGATTTAACAACATCTGCAGTATTACAACCTATTTGTGCATAATTTGATGCGCCTTGGATACCGATTGTAGCACTGCTACCTTTGCTACGTTCGCCTATCAAATAACGATATTGATACTTAATTTGATTAGAGTTTTCATAAAGAATAGCCTGAAATGTTCCCATTGGAAGATTAGTACCAAAGTAATACTGGTTAGTCCATTGAACAATTAACCTCCTATTAGGTGCCTCTCCCTGAGTTTCATACTGAATAGTCCCTGTTGGCTGACCTGAAACATCGGTTCTTAAATCATCCCAAAACACATACAGTGTATTATTATAAGAACGAAGACAAGTATTAATGTAGGAGGTAGTTGGGTTAGTAAATTGAATCAAACCATTAGTTGTGACATAAAATTGATCAAAATTGCTACCATAATAGTTAAAGCTAAATCCTATTGGGAAAGGACCTGCATATCTATCGTCACCATATAATCCAGTATTTGTAGCAGCATAACTAGAATGATAAACGAATACAGACAAAGCAAAGAAAAGGATTACATATTTATTTTTTTGTTTTATCGATCGTCTTTTTGAGGGCCTTATATTTAATTTTAAAGATAGACTTTTCCATCGTTTATAAAATTTCATTTTTTGCTCCATTAGAGTTAAAAATTCTTATTAAATTATATCGTTATCCTGCAAGGCTTAGACAAACTCTTGCCTGCGTTATTAACCAAGTTTGCCTGTTGCTTCACATAGTGTTGATAACTAGCTAAACCGCCTTCTAACCAAACAACTTCGCTTGACTCAGGAATCGTTAATGTGCGTTTTAATAATTGGGTGATATGCTCATTAGGGGTTATTAACACATATTGTATAAAGGTATCATTGTTAATAGTTTTATTTTTAAAAAAATGTTTTATAGCTAGATTAGATTCTTCTGATAAATTAAAATTTTTAATAGGTTTTTCAGGTAATGTATCAATATCTTGTGGCATTAAGCCAATCGTAATGATCTGCCAGTTAATTGTTTTACCGCCTAATAGAAATTCTTTAGGGGTTATTATATTTGATAACTGCAAATTTTGTTTTTTTAGCTTGGCCCACGTTCTAATCCCCCCTAATAAAGCAAAAAGGTGTTTATAACCTTTTTGCCTTAGAGTATTGATTGTTCGATTAATCATTTGTTGTTCAAAACCTGTTCCAATTAATACTACTGTTTTATCATAAAGAAAATCCTTTTTTTCTAAATGATTAAACGGGATAGTTAAAATATCTAATTGATTATGTAAGTTAGATAAATTCGATCTAACATCTATCCATACTACATCATCTGATAAATTACGCGCCTGTTCAATGGTTAACCAAAACGTCTTATCTAATGATTCTTTATGTTGGTTAATAGGCCAATGAGTAAAAAGATCTCTATAATTTTGGACATCTTCTTGACAATCATTAATTTCATTTGCAGAAATCTGACAACAAAAAGACAGCACAATACAAGAAAATAATAATCTACATAGCAAATTAGAATAAAAAACAGACATTTTTAAACTTCTTTTCAAGTTATTTAAATAAGTTTTAATACAATTAATTTTTATTTATTATTAAGATAAAACATAAATCTTGGTATTTGTTATAAAACAAGCGGCATAAGTACAACCTATAAAGTTACTAATTATTTAAGAAAAATATTAAAAACTTGAAGACCATTTTTATAATTAATCTATCAATAGTCAGAGTTAACCTATATAAGTAATGTTTTACTTATATAGGTTAAGATTGATAGGGATGGTCAAACAATTTTTATAATGGTGTTACATATACTTTGATATCTCCATCCTTAGTAGCAGACATATAGAAATTACCTGTAAATTCATTATTCTTCCCAAGAATACCTGATTTAAACGGAATAAATATATCGGATTTAAAACTATAATCTCTACTTACCCCTGCTTTACAAACCTTACTTTCCAAATCAAAATTTGCTTTTCCTGGACAATAACGACTAGTCATTGCAACGCCAGAAAACTTAACCAAATAAGGCTTATCCGCTTGGAAATTGTAATTTTTAGGTAATAATTCATTCAACGAATATCGAAAACCTTTTATAACTGATGTAGTATTGGTTAATGAATTTTCCATATCAAGAGGCACAACGATCACTTTTATCGTTTCTGTTTGTTTGGCAAGTAGATAGATACTTCCTGTGACGTGACTATCTCCATGAAGGATGCCTGACTTAGAAGGGATAAAAATATCTGTTTTAAAAGCATCTTTATTAAAAGTATAATTCCTATTTAAACCCGTTTTACATTTTTTAGTATTTTGATCAAAATTATTTTTCCCTGCGCAAATACGAGAAGCTATGTTACCAATAAATTCGATCATATAAGACTTATTGGCTTCAAAATAATAGTTTTCTGGTAATAATTCATTAAGTGAATATTTGGCACCTTTTGTTACTAAAAACGTGCCTACTATTGCTTTTGTTTCGTTTGTATCACTCTCATATAGGGTATAACTTCCTGTACTATTAGTATCAAATAAATTAATATAATAAGACCAAGATAAATCATCGTTACGAATTTTGGATTGCCAAATATTTTCTGCAGGTAATACCTTGCCATCAGAACGAATTACCCTATTCATCTTTTGATTGCCTAAGCTTGGATCAGCTATTTTTACATAAACTTGCCCTTCCGTTTTTGGAAAAACGAGTTTTGTTTCTTTACCAACTGTAGTGAGTGTGGCATTAAGTGATTGATCTGATAGATCTGTGTTGAACCCTTCGGATTCATATACACGAATTACATCACCATCTAATGCTAAAAAGTCTGTAATATTATCTCTATCGGGTAAATCTACTCTTACATTATGAATCAAGGTATGCGTATTTACTGTTTTTAATAAAGATGTTACTGAGCCACCTAGCGTATCAGCATGGGTAAAAGTTGCATCAAATTCCACAAATTTACCATGCAAGCTAGTCATCATATCCCAACGTCCGACTTTAGATGTGTGCCCAGCAATATCACCGAAATCTAATAATAAACTTTTGTTGACCGCATGATCTCCCAAATAGCTACCTAAAATACTGAAGTCAATCAATAAATTTTGTTTATTTTCAACAATTTTAGGTTGGGCAGAATCAATGACTGTTTTATAAGAAGTACCGTGACCTTCATTCTTAACACGTACACCTAATGTAAAAGGAATAGATGGTTCAATTTCAGGAGTAAAGGGATCATCCCCATAAACTTCGCTTGGTATAAAATAATCTAATGTTAATAACGGCTGAGGTTTAATTACAACATAATCAGGTGGCACTTCTACGCTTATTTCTTGTCCATTCAATGTATAAGTAACTTTAGCACCAATATAATATAATGTATTATCAGATTCAGCCGCACCATATGCAGGAATAATTAACCAATGAGCTTCAGCTTTAGTTTTTGCCTTTATCTCACCATCACCATTAATACTATTGACGCCAGATAATGAGTTAATGCGATAAAAAAACTTTGCATCGTTATCATTAGCATTTTGAGTTGTCACTACTTGTTGATTATTTCTATCAGTAAAAAGCAATTCTATACGTATATTTTTTAGTATCGAATCCTCTAGACCATTATTAATTATCATTCGTGCATCAAATGCTTGTCGTTCAAATGATAATTTTTGTTCTATAACTATTTTTACTTCTGCACATATCGCATCTTGAGCAAATACTAACTTGCTAGAAGTAACGCTACAGATGAAAAAAAGTATCAACATAAAGTACCGATAGTATTTTTGTCTGAATTTTAAAAGTATGTTCATTTATAATTGACCTTTTATAATATTTTTATTCTGAATGAATCCATTTATAAGCGAATTAAATAACTTTTCCTATTCTTTATAGATTGAGCTCTGAAAATCGTTTAATAAAGCTCAAGGCTTTATTTTTTATATCTATAAGCAATTAGTGAGGATAATTAAGTAAATTAATAAACTATTACTACTAATTAACTTTTGCCTAATTCTGAACCGAAATACATTGCTAGTTCACAATTTGTTATCCCTATTATCAAATGCCAATGTTATTTTCATTAATATAAAATTAATCATTAAGCATATAGATAATCAACAAAGATAATCTTATTTTAGTATGAAAAATAAGAATTATAATAATTAAAGGAAATGAAATTTGTAATAAGTTCAATTGTTAGCATTTAGATGAAATATACTTTATTTGCTCTTAGACAAAAGAATCTATAATTTTTAATGTATTATCTTTTGACGCTAAAAGTAATTTAGATCTAAAAAACTAAATTCAACTTACTTCATATCGATTTAGAGGGATTTGCCTATACTAATAAATAATGCAACAACGCTAGGCTAGCAACGCATCGCTCTCAATGGCCAATATTAAGCTAATACTACCCAATCATTGAACTAACTGATCAAGAAAGTGATTTAATTTACTTGCCATATTGTTCGACTATTCCATTTAAAATCAATACATACTCTTTTTAATTTATGTCATTTGTTTATTTTCATATAATTATTACTTTTAGTATAAACAACGATCATAAGGCTAAAGTATAAACCATTTTGAATTAAAATTTAACCTTTTTTTGGTTAAAATATTTGTTTGAAGAATAAATTATGTTAGCTAAACATGCTTTATCTTGCCGCTAAAAACTTGTTAAAAAAGGGATTTAGGTAAACTTACATTTTATCAATTAAAATTTTTTAATTTGTAAACGCCACCGAGGTTTTATACTGAAACGAGCAAATTTCACGAAGCTTCTTGACAAATATTTGCTGGTTTCTTAATTATTTACAATTGTATTATCAGCTTTATTAAACCCTGAAACTTCTACTTGCCAGCCTTCTTTTCGGAATTTAATAACGGTATATCAAAAAATGATCTTGAATAAGATCAATTGTTACCTTTTGTTGAACCTCTTTAAAATGAAATAACCTAATAAATCTTGCGAATGATCCTCGACCAAAAGCGGACAAAGACAACCACTATGATATAAATAAAAATTATAGGAGGGCCATATTATAGCCAAAAAATTTTGCGTCGAATACTGTACTTCACAGAGGTCGTAGTAGCAAATATTGGAATATCGATTTTAAGAGATTATTGTTACAGTACAGACTTAGGAAAATTATGAATATTATTGGAATAATATGGTAGATTAACGTTTTTTCACACACAAAAAAACATATTATTCATGACTGCTATTACTAAATACGGGAGCTAGCCGTATAGTTCTATCTGAATATATCGAAATCTATTATAATCAAGTTTGGTGATATTCTACCAATGGTCGAATATCACCAAACAAATATGAATAATGATATTACCAAAATGAACAATTTATAGAAGTGAGCACAATCCAATATTTTGCTGGGGATCAGTTCGGTATGAATTCCCCCCTATAAAAATGGTGTCATTATGTTCGCTTTTCATCGTTTTATAGAATCGTACACCAATCCCATTCGTTTAATGATCATAGGCTTTAGTGTACTTGATATCGTCTAAATCGAGATAATCTGTAAGAAAAGAATGTAAACTTTTACATAAAAAATCGACTTCTATCAACTTAATTTGATAAGATTGCTTATTGTTGTAAAGCTAACGAGACCCTGCAACAAAAATTCCTTTCTCCAACACTTTGACAAATCTGTATAGTAAGTAATATCCATTTTTAAACATCTCATGCCGTTTAATTTTTTATCAAAATCAAGTTTTATAATGCTTACAAATTTATTTGATACAAACAACAAAATTATTACATGTAATATTTACATGTAATAATTTTGTGTTAATATAAACCACATTAATGATTAAATTAAACAAAAAATCCATGAAAAAAACAAAAGAGACCAAAAGCTCTGCATTTTATCAACAACAATATAGGCAACGCTTGCGTGAACAAGGTCTAATAAAAAAAGAAGTTTGGATTTTACCTGAAAATGCAACGAAATTACTCGAAATTGAAAAACAGTTTCGTCTAGTCAGTAACACATGCTTTAACAATAAACAGGAAAACAATAAAATGAAAAAAAATGAAGTTTGGTCAATTACAGATCTTTATCAAGCTTTACATGATTCACAATTAGCTAAACAAGGTTTTGCTAGCATTGAAGTTATCGATGGTATTGATGCTTGTTTGCATATCGTTATGCATGAATATGGTGATCTACCATTATTTTTAAGTGTTTCTAATCAACAAATTATCGTTGAAGCCCTACTTTGGCCTGTTGATATTGTCAAACAACCGACTCAATTTAATGAAGAGATATTATATACTCGAAAACTATTTCCATTATCCACCATTGCGATTGAAAAAACAGGCGATGGCTCATTAAATTATATTATGTATGGGGCGTTGAGTGCATCTTCATTACTAAACGATATCATTTATGAATTAGAAACTTTATCGGATAATGTCATTAAAGCTACCGAAGCTTATGAACAACATATTAACATTAACAAATTGAATTAAAATAAATAACAAGGAGATTAACAATGGCTATCTTCAAAAAACTAGTTACAGCACTTCGTGGTGGTGTCAATGAAGCAGGCGAAACAATTATCGATGCACAAGCGCTGCGTATATTAGACCAAGAAATTCGCGATGCAGATGTTGAATTAAAACAAGCTAAAGAATCATTAGCAAACATACTTGCTCAACAAAAATTAGCAGAAAAAGAAGTTGAAAAAATTCAAGCTGAAATCACTGAGTATGAAAATTATGCCATCAAAGCATTAGAAAACAATAATGAAAAGTTAGCTTTAGAAGTGGCTGAAAAGCTTTCAGTTCTTGAAAACGAACACAAAGTTCATAAAACACAAGCAATATATTTTGCTGAAAATGTAAAAAATCTACGTCAAACAATATCACAAACAGAAATTAACATTCGTAATCTTAAACAACAAGTCGATATTGTAAAAGCCACAGAGAGTGTGCAAAAAGCCCAATCAGCTATTGCTCAACGTTATGGTAATTCAACAACAAAATTACAAACAGCTTTGGATTCTTTAGAGCGAATTAAAAAACGTCAAGAACAAACGGCTGCAACGATCGAAGCAAAAAAAGAATTATCGGTATCTGAAAATCAAGATTCACTTGATCGTAAACTTGAGGAGGCAGGTATAAAATCGAGCAATCAAAATGCCGCGACAATTTTAGCCAGATTAAAGGAAAAACAAGCGAATTGATTTTTAAGTTTTATTTTTTTAAGTTAAAATAACCGAATAAAATTATAATAATAGCTAGCTATTTATGATAACTGTTTAAAAAAATATGAGTATAAAGGAAATATAATGGAGCTTTTTTGGGGAATATTCTTTTCCTTTCCGGTTGTTATTTTTAGCGCCTTATTAACACTTTGTGTTATGTATTGGTTAATTGCTGCAATCGGTATTTTAAGTATTGATTGTTTGGATATTGCAATTAACCTAGACGATATCACAACCGATGTCCCCTCATCAACATTAGGTGGTTTATTATTAAAATTTGGTCTTAATGATGTGCCACTGACACTTGTTATCACCTTAATTTCATTATTCGGATGGTCCACAAGTTATTTTGGTTTTCGCTTGTTGATTTTACCTTTATATGATTTTATTTTGTACTATTACCTAGTCGGATTATTTATTTTTATTATTGCCCTAACCATTTCAATTTACCTTACTGCATTCGTTATAAAACCAATTCGCCCTTTATTCAAAAAACTAAGTGCAACCAATGATCATAAATCATTATTAGGACAAATTGTTGAAATACGTTCCAGCACTGTAAATAAAATCAAAGGAGAAGCAACTTATGAAGATGGTGGGGCAGGATTGATTTTACAAGTTAGATGTGATGAAACATATCAATTTAAACGTGGAGATAAAGCAATACTACTAAGATATGATACAACCAATAATTGTTACGAAATTATTAGCATTGAAGAATTTAACGGATAGTCAGATTTCATTTTTTGGAGAAAAGTAAATTATGCATATAAATACAGATACAGTAATATTTTTTCTTGTAACAGTAGGAATTATTTATTTAATTATAATGGGATTTTTCTTATTATTTAAAGCTTTTTATATTAAAGTTCCTCAAGGTACAGCACTTATCGTTAATGATATGACCTCAAAACCCAAAGTACACTTTACAGGTGCTTTAGTTTACCCAGTTATCTACAAAAAAGAATTTATGAAAATTTCATTAATTACTTTTGATGTAGAACGTCGAGGAAAAGATGGTTTAATCTGTAAAGATAATTTACGTGCAGATATCTGTGTTGCTTTTTATCTTCGAGTGAACGAAACCACTGAAGATGTATTAAAAGTAGCCAAATCAATTGGTGTAGATAGAGCATCAGATCAAAAAGCAGTTAGTTCGCTCTTTAGTGCGAAATTTTCAGAAGCCCTGAAAACTGTAGGTAAACAATTTGAATTATCAAAGTTGTTTGAGGATCGCATGAACTTCCGTGAACGTATTATTGACGTTATCGGTAAAGATCTTAATGGTTATGCGTTAGAAGATGTTGCCATCGATTATTTAGAACAAACACCAATAAAATCGCTTGATCCAGATAATATTTTTGATGCGGAAGGGATCAATAAAATCACGTCAATTACTGCTGTTCATAAAGATGAAACAAACAAACGTGAACGAGATCTTGAATTAGCATTAAAGAAAAAAGATACCGAAACCATTGAAGCAAAATTGGAGCTTGAACGTCAGCAAGCCGATGCTGAAGCACGCCAAAAACGCGAAATCGAAACAATTCGTGCTCGCGAAGCTGCTGAAACATTAAAAGTACAAGAAGAAGAGCGCTTAAAAGCAGAACAAGCAAGAATCCAGTCTCAACAAGAAATCGAAGTACGTGAAGAAAATCGCCTGCGTGAAGTAGAAGTTGCACAACAAAATCGCCTACGAGCTATTGCTATTGAAGAAGAGCGTGTTGAAAGAGCTCGTTCTCTTGAAATCGTTGCTCGTGAACGTGAAGTTGAACTACAACGAATTGAAAAAGATAAAGTACTTGAAGAAGAAAAAAAACTTATTGCCAATGTCATTCGAGAACGTGTTGCTGTTGAAAAAACCGTTGCAGTCGAAGAAGAAAACATCAAAGAAGTACGTGAAGTTTCAAGAGCAGATCGTGAAAAACAAACCACAATTATTGAAGCTGAGGCAAGAGCCGAACAAGAACTCGTTAAACAAGTCAAACAAGCTGAAGCAGATGAACAAGCATCAAAACACCGTGCCATTGAAATTAGTACCATGGCTCAAGCTGAACTCGAAGCCGCAGCTAAACAGGCAGAAGCTAAAAAACAATTAGCACAAGGTATTGAAGCCGAAGAAGCAGCCATTGGTTTAGCTGAAGCTAAAGTTCGTAAAGCACGAGCCGAAGCAGAAGAAAAAGAAGGATTAGTCAAAGCCAATATTACAGCTGAAACCTTACTTGCCGAAGCGAGAGGTAATCAAGAAAAAGGCTTATCAGAAGCTAAAGTTATTGAAGCAAAAGCAATAGCGACTGAAAAACAAGGTCTAACTGAAGCTAAAGTACTTGAAGAAAAACTATCGGCTCAAGCTCGAGGCGATGAACGAATTGGTTTTGCTAAAGCAGCAGCAACTAAGGAACAAGGTCTTGCTGAAGCATTGGTTATTCGTGAACGCTTAACCGCAGAAGCAAATGGTTTAGTTGAAAAATTCCAAGCAATGGGCACAATGAATGAACAATCGAAAAACCACGAAGAGTTCCGTTTAGCACTTGAAAAAGGATTTGAACAAGCTATGGCTGCTATTGCTGCCAATAAAGACATTGCACGCGAACAAGCAAATGTTCTTGCAGCAGCATTTAGTAAAGCAAATATTGAAATCGTTGGTGGTAATGATAACTTCTTTAATAGCTTCTCTAAAGCAATTAGTGTGGGTAAAGCTATTGAAGGAACAGTTAATCAAAGCCCAGTTCTGCAATCTGCCTTACAGTCAGTATTATCACGATTATCCGGTAACAAAAATATCGATTTACAAGATGCGTTGAAAAATGCAGATTTAAAAGCCTTAGCTAAGCAATTTTTACCATCCGATAGTAACCAAGAAAGTGATAGTTAAAAATCTTATACTTCTAGATAATTCTTAATTCTAATTATCACTATCAACTGTCTTTAGTTGGTTGTACAGACCGACTAAAGACAATAACCTTTCTGTATAATGATCAACGAGTTAAAAATGGCTGAAATAGAACAAGAAAATCAACAACAAACAATACTTGATAACGCCGTTGCTGAAGGTGGCGCTTATGAAATTCTTCGCAAACGTTTAACATCACTCGGACAAGAACTTAACCAAAAAACAGAGACACTAAACCAAGAAAGGCTTGCTGAATTTGGCAAAAGTGACATGTCAATTATTAGCCGTATTCGGATAAGAACTGAAAATAATTGTATTGCACGAGACATTGTACGTTTTGGCGATTGGTTATTATTTGGATATAACGTCTTTATGGGGTTAAAAAAAGAGACCAAAATAGAAGATGTGTTTTCACTTTACCAATTGATCGAGCGTGATGGTAATTACGAAGCGGATCTAGTTGATATTTCTAACACCTTTTTAAATATTGATCGGTTTGTTCAAGACTTTAATGAACTATATACATATTATAAAAATGCACAGTTATTACAACTTGTTGAACGTGATGGAAAACTACTTGCCAGTTTCCAAATTGGTGAACGTGTTAGCGATATTCGTGTTTTTCGATGGTCTATATCAAACGATAAAAAAAACATTAATTATATTGATAATCGTGGAGAGCGTGATATTGCACTTCCGCCCGCTTACGATTTTGAATGGCAAGAGACCACTCGTGAAAATATCGTTAATGGTCGATTCCCGCATGTAAATGTGTTAGATACTGTTTTTGTTGAAACCATTGGCGGTGATTTAACCATAAAATGTGAAAATAACACCAACGATGGTCTTGGCATTTACCGCGAAGATGTTATCGATAAAAATCAATCCATCAATGATGCTAAAATAGAGTACGCGAAAGTAGGATCTTTAATTCTATTAAAGGTATTACCTTATCGTGAAGATAATTGGCGTTATTTAGTCTATAATATACTAACACAAAAAGTACAAAGAATTGATTTTATAGGTCAAGCTTGTATCCAACTTCCAGAAGATCATGGCATTATTTTTCCTGGTGGTTATTATTTACAAAATGGCGAATACAAAACATTTGATCAGTCAATGTCGGGAATGCGTTTTAGGCGTATCAGACGTTCACCTAATGGTGAAGATGTTTTATATATATTTTATGATCCAACTTCTGGTCGCTTAGCATTATTTAATTATAATATGATTGAGCGTAAACTGGATAATCCTATTTTAGGTCAAGGTTATGCCGTGTTCGAAGATGGCAGAATGGTCGTATTCGAGGGTGAAAATAATGAACCCACTCGCGTCCACCCAATGCAAATTTGGCAAACACCATTTTATAGCGATGAATTTGCCGCAAGACAGCCAACAAATAACAGCTTTTTAGGTAGAATTGGTAATGCTGATCTAGTTCGTGGTATTTCTGATCTCTATTTTATTGCTCGCGAAATTGACAATCAATCCGTATCATCCCAACTATATAGCAAATTAAGTGAAGATACTAAACGCCTTTTTGATAGCTACTTTTGGTTAAGTGATGAACAAAATTTACCGTTTGCGCCAATTCTTCGTAATATCTCGCAAACAAGCGAATTAGTGCTTGATGAATATGAAAAAGTTGAAAGTATACGCCGCCAATCAAATAGCGCTATGCGCGAAGCAATTTCAAATCAACAAGATCTATTAGCAAAATTATATCCAGATAGTTGGAAAGAAACCCAAGAATATGTCGATGCTCTTAATGCCATAAAAATGCAATTAGGTAGTCTTGTCACATTAAGAACTTACCGTTATATCGATTTAAACCAAATTGAAATAATGGAAGATGAACTAAAAAAACGCCAATCTATCGTTTCTTTAGCCACTGCGGAATTTTTAGGTAGTGAACAAGCCTTAGCGCCATTCATATCAAAAATTGATAATATTGAGCATGACATTGCTAAAGCAGACTCTGCCGCAAAACTTAGTGAGCCAACAAAAATAGCTGATGATATGTCTAATGATTTAGATATGTTATCCCAATTAATGGCATCATTAAAATTTGATGATGTTACATTGCAAACAAAAATCATTGAATCAATTGCTGAAGTTTATGCCAAACTTAATCAAACGAAAGCCAGAATTCATCAAAAACGGAAAAATCTGTCTAGTGTTGAAATGGTTGCCCAATTTGGTGCCCAATTTAAACTATTTAGTCAAAGTATAGCCAATGCATTAGGGCTCGCAACAACACCTGAAAAATGTGATGATGAACTTTCGAGGCTGTTAGTTCAATTAGAAGAACTTGAAAATCAGTTTAGCGAAAGCGAAGAGTTTTTAAATGATATATTAGCAAAGCGCGAAGAGATACTAGAATCTTTTGAAACTCACAAACAAGCACTACTTGAAGACAGGACTAGACGCAGTGAAGCACTACTTACTGCAGCACAACGAATTTTAGATAGCATACCAAGAAGAACTGCGAAGTTTTCAGATCAAACTGAACTTAATGCTTTTTTTGTTGCAGATCCTTTAGCCCAAAAAATTCGTGAAATTGTCGAAAAATTAAGAGCACTATTTGATAACGTTAAAGCTGATGATATCGAATCCCGATTTAAAAGCGCACAAGATCAAGCAATACGCGCATTACGTGATAAATCAGAAATTTTTGAATCAGGCGGTAATGTCATAAAACTCGGTCCAAGGCATAAGTTTAGTGTCAATACCCAAGAGCTTGACCTAACCGTTGTACCTAAAGAAAACCACTTATATTTACAATTAACAGGTACCGACTATCAAGAAAAAATAGCGCATCCTAAACTAGAAAGCTACAAACCGTTTTGGACAATGTCATTAGAATCAGAATCCCCAACGGTTTACCGGGCAGAATACCTAGCCTACTCAATAATTAATTCTGCATTAAAAAAAGAACATGATTTTAGCTATGATGATCTTGTTAGCGAATTAAATCAGCCCGAAATATTAAATAAAACAGTACGCGATTATGCGGCAATACGATATCGAGAAGGCTATGAAAAAGGCATTCACGATCATGATGCTGTAAAAATATTATTAAAACTTATTCCACTTGGCGAAGTGGCAGGCTTGCTGCGTTATAACCCATTAGCACGCAGTCTAGCGATGCTTTATTGGCATCATAACCAAAAAAATGACATTGCTAAGTTATGGCCAGAACGCGCTAAAACTTGTATGGATATCTATTCACTGTTTGGTCATGAAGAAGGCTTAATCAATCTACGTACAGAAATATCAGAACAACTTGGTTTATTTCTACAAAAATATCCAATACCACACGATAATTACCACATCAAACAAGCATCTGAATATTTAAGCTATGTATTAGCCGAAACACCGCAACAATTTACGTTAAGTAAATATAGCCTGACATTGTTTGAAGGATTAAAAACACAACTAGAGCAGTCTCACATGTGGGGTGACTTTAATCAATCACAATTAAACCTAATGTCACGGATAGCCGATCGTTGGAACCTAATCGAAAGTTGGTTTAAAGGACTATGTACCCTACCTAAGTATCAAAAATTCGCTGCTTATATTGCTGAAGCAGCTATGCTATGTATTTTAGATAAAGAAAATGGCATCACCACAACAATTAGCGAAATTGACCTTGATATTACAGTTAATGATCTATTAGGCGAACATCCAAGCATCAAACAAGGTGTATTAAAGATAAATCTAGATGACTTCTTCAGTCGTATGCGTAAACAATCACGAGTAATAATTCCAGAATTTAAACATTACCAAATGCTTCGCCAAGAGGTTTTAGAAGAACAACGCCACTTTTTACATCTTGAAGAATTTAAGGCAAAACCATTAAGTTCATTTGTGCGTAATAAACTTATTAACCAAGTTTATTTACCAATTATTGGTGATAACTTAGCAAAACAAATGGGCACCGTGGGGGAAAGTCGTCGCACTGATTTAATGGGATTACTGTTACTTATATCCCCACCGGGTTATGGTAAAACAACCTTAATGGAATATATCGCTAATCGTCTGGGATTAATTTTTATGAAAATTAATGGACCGGCATTAGGTCATAGCGTGTTATCGTTTGATCCCGAGCAAGCACCCAATGCAACAGCTCGCCAAGAACTTGAAAAGCTTAACTTAGCACTTGAAATGGGTAACAACGTTATGCTTTATCTTGATGATATCCAACATACCAATCCCGAATTTTTACAAAAATTTATTTCGCTCTGTGACGGCTCTCGACGCATTGAAGGGGTCTGGAAAGGTAAAACCAAAACCTATGATCTGCGAGGCAAAAAATTCTGTGTGATTATGGCGGGTAACCCCTATACCGAATCGGGCGAAGTCTTTAAAATTCCTGATATGTTGGCTAACCGTGCCGATATTTATAATTTAGGTGAAGTGCTTGGGGGCATGGATGAAGTGTTTGCGTCAAGCTATATTGAAAACTGCTTAACATCCAATCCTATTCTTTCGCCTCTTGCCCTGCGTGATCTTAATGACCTTTATCGATTAATCGATCATGCGCAAGGAAAACCGCTTAATACCAACGAACTTAGCTATACTTATAGCCAAGCTGAAATTAGCGAAATTATTGCTGTACTTCGTCATTTATTAAAAATTCGTGAAGTCGTGTTTAAAGTCAATCAACAGTACATTGTCAGCGCAGCACAATCCGATAAATACCGAACAGAACCGCCATTTAAATTGCAAGGTAGTTATCGAAATATGAATAAGCTGGCAGAAAAAGTATCTTCGGTTATGAATGATGAAGAATTAAATCAAATCATTGAAGATCACTATCTTGGCGAAGCACAATTGCTCACCAACGGCGCTGAAGAAAATTTACTAAAATTGGCAGAAATTCGTGGTGTATTAACCAAAGAGCAAGCTCAACGCTGGCAACAAATTAAAGCCGACTTTATGCGCAACAAAACGCTTGGTGGCGATGAAGCAAATACAGGCATTCAAATTGTTACACAGCTTGCTGATTTAGTGCAAAGCGTGCAGGCATTGAAATCATAAAAATTAGCGCTTTTGGATAAGAATTTGCTTTTATAAAAATCAAATAAAATCAACGTTATTACTGACTGTTTTTACAAAAAATAAAGTGATATTTTGTGAAGTAGATTGGTTGGAAATAACTGATTTTAGAGATTTTCATGTTTGCTAGCCCAAATAGTCACAATTTTCCCCTCGCCTGAGCGAGGGGATGGTCAATCCGCTAAATCGGACGTGGTAACCGTTGTTACTTTCTACATCAAAAGATGATAGAGCGTCTAAAACCTAGCTAAACTTTAAAAATTGATTATCTAGTTACAAAAGCGCAAACGCACTATTTTGTTCTCCCCTAGTCCAACCTTGCGATGGAGCTTGGTTATTTGATAACTTATCCTTAATTAGCACCATAAACCCAACCGCGACCTTAAGAGTTAAAAACTAAATGCTAAAAACTAAGGAGTAACGCAAATAGAGTTATGTCGATGAACATTAAACCCGTCGACATCGAGCACGAAGTCGGAATCTATGTGACCATTCGATTGTACCATGTATTTAAATCGATCTCCCCGAGAATCGCTCGTCCAGTAGTCGAGAGAGTCAAAGTTTGCTCCGCGGTAATAGAACACCTCTCCCCACTCCGTAAAGAACCCTGCTCCTATCCAACGTGAGCTATAATTACCTTTTATTGAGGACGGCGTGGCACCAACAGCCCCTTCACATCTATGAAAATCACAGACTGCGTTAGTCAGCTCTTTCACCTGTGGCACTCGATAACCTACCCCCCCACACCAAGCGACAGTATCAGAATAAGTATACCAAGGTGAGCCTCCTTGATGCACGAACCACTTTTGCAGAACAAATCCATATTTTATTACTTCTTCACCATAATAAGGATCTCTACCCACTAACTCAAAAGTTTGCGGTAACCTTGGCACCGGAATTCGACTTAGATGGGGATTACCCCGCTGAGCGCTTGCATCAGGGCCTGTTAGCGTCACACGCACGAATGAGAATGGATGTCTGGTTAAAAACCAATTCCGATTCCGAGCTAAACGCTCCATTTCTGTTATCTGTTTCACTGTCGCGGTAATTCCTTCATGCGTCACGGGCGTCCATGTCAATCCATCTACATAGCCATATATGACTAAATCAAAATACAATCCATTTGCCCCCGCAGTCGGAAAATTAAGCGCGTATGATGCGGGATTGGTGTCTTTGTCTTTAAAGATAAATCCCAAATCCCTGTCCCACATGTCAGCGATATCTCTGTCTCTAGCTCCTGAAAACAACATTGGGGTAACGAACCAGATAGTTGCTGGGGGACTGGACGGCGGGAATATTATAGCATCACTACGATTATTCCCTCGACCATTTTGGCCAGCTAATGCCGGCAAATGCCATAAACATGACAATAATAACAATGCCAACAGGACTTTTCGGGATAATTTTGATAGTGATTTGTGAAATAACTTCGAGAATATAAACGAGGCAAGAAAAGAAACTCGTCTGATGCGTCTATTTGATAAATTTAAGCCGTAGGTTTGCCAGTGCTGGTGTCTGGTGTCTGGTGTCTAAAATGATACTGCATTATGGTTCACCTGTCAAGTAAATTTATGTTTTATTTCGATTTTTTATATTTATCTGCTTATTAAATAAGCTTGTTTTTAATAATCGGTGAAATTATAACCATTTTAAAAAAGCTTGGCTAGCTTTTTTTGGGAGATTTTTGGGCGAAAATTATTTAGGAGTGGCTTCAATTAAGTTTTATGAAATGCTTTAATAGATTGGAATATTATTTTATTATTAATAATCAAAAAATAAAATGAAATCAATATATTTCCTGACAATTTTTTGCCTAATATTGAGGTTTTTGTTTAGGTTGGTGGAATGGATTGGGTGTAGTGGTTTCAGGCATGTGCAGCTTAGATGTTCAAAATAGCTATAGTGACCAGTCCGAGTTAGGGAATTATAGCGAATTCCCTAACATGACAATGCGGTAGCGGAAGCGACATTTAAAACAATTAAAACCGAGTTTGTAAAAGGCCAACGTTTCAACTCAACAGCTGAGTTACAACGCGATTTTTCGGCTTATGCCTATTGGTATAATCAGAAACGATTACATTCTTCGTTAGGCTACTTGCCCCCCGTCGAATTAAAAAAACATTTACCCCCTTCATTTTTTTGTTTGAAAATGTGTTGCCATTCCATTCTTTATACTCTAAATATTTATCCCAAAGAAGTTGCCTCAACATCATTCGTGCGGTTTATCCCTATGTGCATAGGGAACAGAGTGGGAGCGCGCTCCCGGCAGTTAATAAACCGCGGTTTATCCCTATGTGCATAGGGAACAGACCAATTATAACATTTTGTTTTATAATTAAAATATTTTAGTTTAAATTTCTACCAACTTTTTTAATTATTCTTAAAATAACAATGGCTTTATAACACATTGTTTTTATTAAATTAATATTGAAAATAAGATAGAGAATATGGCGCTTTTTTTATTCTACCAATTAATCTTTAAATTTCTTATAGTTATAACATAGTTTGTTTTCATCCAATACCCACTTTTCTCCATCCCACGCATCAAACTCAGAATTTGGTTTTAATAACGTGCAATTTGCTGGAATATCACCGATTTCTGTTACTGTTGATTCTGCGCCTGTTGCAGTTGAATAGATTTTTTTACCGCGGTGGTCAGCCGGATATGTCCACTTGTCGCCAACTCTAACAATTGCTTTATCGTCTTTAACTGGCTTCGGCGCATCTAAATACGAGTTAGCCGGTACACCAACACCAATCGGCAAATGCTGATACGTAGCGCCCAAATACTCTCCGTTGGAATCAACATTATAAATCACTGCCCATCCCGCTTTTATGGTTAATCCATCATTGTCTAAGATTGCTGTTTCTGGTTGTAATTGGTATTTCATTGTAAATCTCCTAAAATTATTCTGCTTTAACTATATACATAAATGCGACGTTTCGTGGGTGGTTATCATGCGAAACCGGAACAACGCGTGACGCGTCGAAATATAAATTTCTTGCATAATACCCGCTGCTACCGTTCGCGTTCCCGTTAATTCGTTCCTCATGGAACGCACCATTAGAGGGAGACACTCCACCAAATGTTAGATATCCTGCCAAACCATAGATATTGCGAATTGCGTCTTGTTGCCAGCTCAATATGCCGCGCCCGGGATCAGCACCTCTCGTCCATTATCCCAACCGCGTATAAATTCACCGCGGAGATCCGGTAAATAACCGGACGGATACGCTGCGGCCAATTTCTGAAATTGATCGCAATTTAATAAACTTTATCAAAAAAGAAAAACAGGAAACAGGCGTAAAAAACAGAACTGTTAACGGTGTACTACAACAAATTAGAGGCGTACTTAATTGCGCATATGAGAATGATATGCTTGATAAAGTACCCGCTATAAAAATGTTACCAGAACCACCACCAAGACAAGTTATGCTAACACCGAATCAGGAAAAAAGGCTTATTGATGAATTACCTGATCATTTAATACCTATTGTTCTTTTTGCACTAGCAACAGGTTTAAGAATGAGTAATATCACAGGTCTTTTGTGGGAAAATGTTGATATTAAAAATCGTCATGCATGGGTTAACATCGGTAGTGGGAAAGTAAAGGCCAAAGGTATTGGTATTCCATTAAACAGCGTTGCATTGTATGTTTTAGAAAATTTGCAAGGCAAACACCCAACCAATGTTTTTACTTACAACGGTAATCCAATAAAGCGTGCTAATTCAAAAGTATGGAGAAACGCTCGTAAAAGAGCTGGTCTATCCCATCTTAGATTTCACGATTTAAGGCATGTTTGGGCAAGCAGATACTCAATGAATGGCACTCATCCACACGCACTACAAGATTTAGGGGCGTGGAGTAAAGCTGATACAGTTAGAAGATATGCCCACTTATCTTCTAGGCATTTACTAGTAGCTTCGGAAAATGCGCTATCAGAAAGTGCCACAAATTTGACACAAAGAGTATTACAATAAAAAAAGCACTTTCGCGGAGTGCTTTAATCAATTGATATTCTTAATGAATTGGCGGAACGGACGGGGCTCGAACCCGCGACCCCCTGCGGACAGGCAGGACGCTAAAAAGTAATTTTATTTAAAAACAAAGCGTTGCACCTCTTGTGATATTTAATTGTGACGCAATATAAAGTAGCTTAAATTCATATAAAGCATGGTGTTGACACAAATATGCCACAGCGTCAAATTTGATTATTCAGGTTTTGCTGGAAATACAGCGTTGATATCAGACGCATCAACACGCGTTAACAAGATTCGATATTTTTTCCACGCTTTTAACTGTGCTTCTTCATCCGCATCTTGCATATCTAAATCAATGATATCTTGAAGTAACGATATTTTTTCATTAGCTTCATTGATTAATGAGTTTTTTAAGTTTTGATTGTTTTTGATGATATTATCATTTTTTGCATCTTCATCTAAAATCCATTTCTTATTTTTCTTGTTCCATTTATGAAAAGGAGAAGGTTTCGGATCAGAGTACATTAAATCATCAAATATAATGCAGCCAGCATTTATTGCTGAATACAATTCATTATGTTGTTCAGCTGTGATTTCAATAGAATCAGCTGGTATTTCATGATTAATTTCATCTATATAAAATGATTGGGTTGTGTGATTATAAAAATGTTTCATATTTAAAATCCTATCGCTATGTAAAACATTGATGTATTTGAGTAAGGGGCGCCGTTTATTGGAGTTTTTCCCCAACATCTAAATTGCGAATTTGACACCGGCGCAGCAGCGGTTGGGTTAACGCCGTTACCGATATCGCTCGTGACTACTGAAAAACACGCATTCGGAAATGCAATAAAAAACGACTGTAATGTACCATTTTTTCCATCTGCTCCGAGACTGTTCGCTATACCCCACTGTGTAATTAATCCGTTCGGCATCTTAGTGTATCCGTACTGCCCGAATGACTGGCTAAACATGTTTGTCACATGCTCAGACAAACCGATGATGTGACTTGAATGAATTGTGCCTACCCCGAGCTCTCCATTTGCATCAAATCCCCATATCATTTTATTTTTTTCTGTATTATACATGGCGACAATACCGTCATCGCGCACTAATAAATATGTTTTTTTATCGTTTGAGTACACTCGTGACTCTGTAGAAGTTGGCACAAATTTATGTTCAATGTTTGATATTCTACCGCCGAGAGTTTCAATATTTTTGTGTGCATTATTAGCATTACTGTTAGCTGAAATTGCATTTGCGTTTGCTATATTTGCTCTGTCGTACGCTGTAACAGCCTGATCATTCACTTTTTTCACAGCCAGCGGTGTTGCTGCTTCGGTTTCTGATGTACTATCAGTTGATGAGTTAAGTTTTATGCTACCTTTTTTGACAAATTCTTTAATGGCTGTAGCGAGTTGGTCATGCTTTGATTTATCCAGTTTAATGCCAGCTAACTCAATCGCGTTGGCAATTTCTTCTTGAATAGCATCACAATAAAGATAATCTAATTGCGTTGCTGGTGTGCCAGTTTGTGGATTACCGCGAGTAAAGCCATTTTTCCCTTGACCAAACTTATCTCTTTGGGCAGTAGATGTGTCAATTCTATGCATTGATTGCTCCGTATTTAAAAATTACATAAGTATGTGATGGGCATAATTTTTCAATTATGCATTCGATTTGCTTATCACCCCACGTTCTCAAATGCGAATCGCACCCGTCGTTACAGGACATTTCTGTTATTTGATAATTGTGAGGTATGTTTACAATCCAATAAAAACGCCAATCTTCATCATATAAATAGTCTTGGCATGTTGATTCACAGGTAAAAACATCATTGTTATAGTTTGTAATCGTGGCGTCTAAATAGCCGTTGGCTTTTAAAACTTGTAGAAAAAATTCTTTACTTATGCCACCGACCAAATTTATCTTAGAATCTAAACGGTTGCGCCGAGTCGTTAACGTTTGAACATCCGATGGATAACAGCTATCCGCTAATCCGCAAATTTGCTCATATCTATCTATCAGCTCTGTCGTCGTTTTGGGATTGATTTCTTGCATTAAATCATCTAATCGAACGTGAGTTTTGGATAGTGTTAATGCTAACGATAAAAGGATTGGCTCTGATTTATCCCATGCTGGACCGTAGGGCAATAAGTGCCCTACCATGCTTCGGTATTGTTTTTCTAAATCCATTCAATACCCCCGAAGACCGCTACCTGATTTTTTTCTACAAAAATATCTTTATCGGGGTAAACTAATTCATGGGCATACTCGCCAAATGATGAACTAATCACTTCGCTAATACGTGATCTAAATAGTGTTGATTGTGGTCTCCCTTCGCGTAACAAAAATTCTTTTAACTCGGCTTCTATTTGATAACGAATTTTTGGGTTATCAGGTGTGACCATAATTTTAAAATTAATAGGTTTGGGTGTTGGTGAAAACACTATCAGCATAGAGCCAGCAACCGGTGCCAGTGGATCAATATGTTTTTTGACATGTTGAATTGTGGTATTGTCTAAAACGGGATTAACCGGATCACTATTTGCAACCATCACGCCAACGCTACCCGCCCCAGCCCAATGACGATAACACCAAGCTCGTGTAACACCGTGAACCTCTTTTGCCCACTGTACATAATCTTGATCGGCTCCGCTTTGAGGTGTGTAATACCATCTATCGATAACTCGTTTCCTAAAAGATTCTAAATCCTCGACATCAGCACCTGACTCAATAGAATCAGCAAAACAAGTTGATGATAGACCAGTAACAGGGGTGATCAGTGACATACTGGTGCCATCATCACAATTCCCTTTTTTACCTACCTCGTCACATACTACAGGTGCTCTTAAAACATTATTTGCTGATGTGGTTGTTTGGGTAACTGTATACATGCGCTGATCAACTTGACGCCTGACTTTTTGATCTTTATTGATAACAATGCCATCAGCCACTTCATCAAATCGAATATAACCAGCGGCAGGTGTAGGTTGTTTTCTATAGCAACGCTTCATATTTCCATGCCGAGTTAACCAATCTTCATCGGCCTGATCAGGTAAAATATTTTTGGCCATATTTTCAATATAGCCCAATAACACATGTGTGGCTCCAGCTATAACTCGCCCGTATACTTCCGGGTCATTACGTCTTAATGAAATTAATTCATCATCGACAGCTAGGCGCGCATATAAATCATTACGTATAGTTGTGATTAAATCCGGTAATGTTGGTCTTGAAAATCCACTAGACATTAATATCACTCCATAAGTTGTCAAACCTAAATTCTTCATTGCTACCATCTTTTTTGTAAATATTGATAGTAGCAACTAAAACGGTTAAATCGGTTCGCTTTACTGAAACATCAATACGTGATGCCAGCCCATCATCAAGCATCCATTGCACCGCTTCTTTTATGTAAATTTTTGCAAAGTTAGCTGTTTGATTAGTTAATTTTGAGCGAGCCAATAAATAAAGGCGTGACCCAATTTTGTCATTTGCTATACTAGGGTATGAATCACCCCACCAACCGTACGGATGATCTGAATCGTCACTGGTGTTTTTTCGTCGCCATGTGAATAGCGAAATTATTAGCGCACGATATAACTTATTTTGAATATTAGTGGGATAAGTATTTCTACCATTTACTGTTAATATCATTTTGTTTTAGCCATAAAAAAACCGTCTAATGACGGTTTATGTAATGAAGTGAGAATTATTCTAATAATTGATTAGGAGTTTGTGTGACCGAGTTTGTTTCGTTATGCGTATGACCATTATAAATAGTTCTGATGTTTGAAATAGTACTGATTTTATCTTCTATTTCCCCAGTCACTTTTAATAATGGTGTATTAAATTGTGTTGCTGATGATGCGTTAACTAAAAAGTTTTTAGTATTTAGCTCTATGGCATCACCAGCATTCACAATAAATTTTTTTGTTTTTACATTGATTTCATTATTGCGATTAAAAATAATGTAATCGCCTTCGTCTGTGTAAATAGCAACTTCACCTTTTTTAAGCGACTTAATACGGTAGCGACGATCCCCAGCAGCAAGAATCACACCATGCGATTTATCGCCGTCTAAAAATAGCGCTACCGCTTCTGCTCCGTCCAACGGTCTTGATGTGAACCCGTACGGCTCAATATGCTCGACATCACTTTTTTGTTCACCGCCCGACATTTTGATTTGCAACGTCTGGCATTTGCTTGCGCTATTACTGAATGTGATATAGCCCCTAGATA